>CALFBU010000330.1 GCA_937951455.1 uncultured Rhizobiaceae group bacterium | reverse complement strand
TTTATTTTCAAGCCTAATGTTCTGGTCGTAAGTGTAGGTTAAGTATTGTGCTGTAAATATGCTTAAGAGTTTGGCATATTCGCGCAAGGTGATTTGCGGTAACAGAGGAAATAGAGCATGGAAAATCTTGCGAAAGCAACGCAAGGCTTTAAAGGCACGATGATTATCATCGCCTTTTTTTCTTTTTTTGCTAATTTACTACAACTTACCATTCCACTTTACATGTTGCAAATTTACGATCGCGTTTTGCCATCACAATCAAGCAACACGCTTATATTTCTATCCATCCTTGCAGCTTTTGCACTTATCATGCTTGGTTTGACTGAAATGGTACGCCAAATTTTGGCAACCCGTGCAGCCGCTAAACTCGATTCAGTTCTTGCCAATGATGTGATGGAGCGCGTCATTACAGAAGGTCACAAAACGAATGGAAACATACAGCCGCTCAGAGACCTGCAAGCGGTTCGGACGATTATTTCGTCAAAAATCTTGTTTGGTGTGATCGATTTTCCTTTCTCGCTGATTTTCATTGCTTGTCTTTACCTCGTCCACCCATCCCTGTTTTGGCTAACCGTGATTGGTGCTGTCATTTTATTGATTTTGGCGATTATTAATCTTAAATTTACAGAAAAATCTTCTGGTGAACAGGCGCAGGCAGCCGTAGTTGCGCATCAGCAATCAGAATATTTTGCACGCAATTCAGACAGCATCATCGCCATGGGAATGATGAAGGATGTTGTGGCAAGCTGGGGTAACTGGAATGCCAATGCGCTTATCGCAGCTGATAAATCAGCCAATCGAAATTCAATCTTCGGTGGTATATCGCGAACCATCCGTTTTGGCATTCAGGCAGCCATGCTAGGTTATGGCGCATATCTTGTGCAACAAGGTGAAATGACCGCAGGCATGATTTTTGCCTCGTCGATTATTTCAGGCCGTGCCCTTCAGCCGATTGATATGGTCATCAACTCTTGGCCGCAGCTTAATGCAGGCAGACGTTCTTGGGGCAAGGTAAAATCATTTGTCGCCGAAACCGAGCGCCGTGAAAAATATACGCAAGTTGCAGAACCCGTGGGCGAACTTTCAGCCGACGGTATTTTGCAGCCAAATCCTGTTGACCGTAAGAAACCACCAATCCTGAATCGTATTTCTTTCAAATTGGGAGCAGGCCAATCAGTCGCTGTGATCGGGCCTTCTGGTTCTGGTAAATCAACACTTGCGCGCATCATCATTGGTGCGGTCAAACCGTTTGCTGGAGACATCAGAATTGATGGAACCAATATTTCTAATTGGGATCCGCAAGATTTAGGCAAGCATGTTGGATATCTTGCTCAAGATGTTGAGCTTTTACCTGGCACAATTGCGCAAAATATTTCTCGTTTCAGACCCGATGCTAAAGATGAGGATATTAGGCGCGCTGCGGAAATGGCGTATGTTGAAGATCTAATCAAAAAGATGCCGCAGGGCTACGACACACCCATTGGCCCTGGTGGCATAGCGGTATCGGGCGGCGAAAAACAGCGCATAGGATTAGCGCGCGCTTTCTTTGGTAATCCAAAAATCATAGTGCTGGATGAACCTAACTCTAGCCTGGACCGCATCGGTGAAAATGCTTTACTGCGTGCTTTGCTTGAAGCAAAGAAAAACAAAATAACCGTATTTTTGGTGACCCAGCGTGATAGTGTCATCAAGGTCGTAGATAATATAATGCGCATGAATGATGGTCAGATTATTGATTATGGTTCTGCGGATGAAGTCATAAAAATAACAAAAGAACGTGCTCAAAAAGCCGCCCAACAACGCAAGAAACAGCTTTCGCCCGAAGCCGGGGAATAAAACATGGTAGATACGGTAAACATGACAAGCAATACTGACTGGCGAGAACGGGTGCCGACAAGCATCAAGATGCCTCTCATTATGGGGCTTTTGGTCATAGCTGTTTTTGTTGCGGGGTTCGGCCTCTGGGCAGTGCGCGCACCCATTGCAGGTGCTGCTATCGCGCCGGGCGTGGTGATTGCAAGTGGACAAAACCAAAGCATTGACCATCTAGAAGGCGGTATTATTTCTGAAATTGCTACCCGAAATGGTGCGTCGGTCAAACAAGGCGACGCGCTCGTTTACCTGGATCAAACGCAAGCCGCATCTAACCGAAACCGTGTTGAAAAATCACTTGTTGCCCTTTCTGCAAACCTTGCTCGCATGACTGCAGAAATGACAGGTGCGGAAGAGATAAAATTTTCAGATGACCTGATCAAACGCGCAGAACAAAATCAACAAACGCAACCCTTAGAATTACAGAGGGCAGAATTTGAATCTCGTTTGGTACAGCACAAATCAGAATTGAGTGTTTTGGACGAACAGGTCAAAGCGATTGAACAGGAAATGTCTGGAATTGAACTGCAGATTACGGCAGAAAATACAAAGCTTGCTGTGTTAAAAGATGAACTAAAAGCAAAGAAAACCCTGCTTGCCAGAGGCCTGACACCCAAAAATCAATACAATGCCTTGCTACGTGAGGAAGCGGATACAATTGGTGCAATCGGCTCGCTTAGGGCCAGAATTGGTCAGCTGAACAAATCAATTTCGGAAGTAAGAGTGCGGCAGGAAACGATCCGCGCGACCAGACGTTCGGAAGCTTCAAGTCAGATTAACGAACTGCGCACACAAATTGACGATTTGGACGAGCAACTTACATCACGTGCAGACATTCTGCAGCGAATGGTCATTCGTGCGCCTGTAGATGGTGTCATTGTAAAAATTGAGAAGAATACAATTGGTAGCATTATTCGTCCGGGCGAAACAGTTCTTGAACTGCTGCCAACTTCTAATGATTTGATTATATCGGCTCGCGTTTCACCCATTGATATCGACATTGTCACCATTGGTCAGGAAGCCAGCATTCGCTTTTCCGCCCTCAATGCCAGAACGACACCAGAAGTACCAGCAACAGTTGAATATATTTCTGCAGACAGATTGGTAGATCAGGCAACGCAGGAAGTTTATTACGATGCACGATTAAAGCTGGTTGATAACTTGCCTGAAGACTTTGACCCGGAAAAAATTTACGCAGGCATGCCCGTTGATGCATTCATCAAGACAGGCGACAGAACCTTTGTTGAATATTTGGCAAAACCGATTACCGATAGTTTCCGAGGCGCATTTACCGAGGAATAAGCTTTAAAAAAGATCACCTTGCGAGGTTGTATCTTCAGGCTTTTTCGCGGTTTTTTTTGGAGCAGGGGACTTTGGTTCGCTGCCTGCACCTGCGGCTACAGCAGAAATTCGACCATCTTTTAATTCTACACTAAATGCATCACCAGATTTGATTTTATCAACTGAGGCTATTGGCGTGTCTTTTGCATTTCTGACAACTGCATAACCGCGCTCCAAAATGCTTTTGTAGGAAAGACTGCCAAGCAATCGATGCGCTTGTTCGTATCGTGCCTTGGTTCTGACGACCTGATTTTCAAAAGCGTTTTGGTTACGTCTGGCGAGATCCATAACATGTCTTGTGGTGGATTGTACCTTGTTGATATGCGCTGCACTTGCACGACGACCAAGGGCATCCAGTCTGTCATGATTTCTGGCAATGGATGCTGATAATCCTCGATGAGACAAACGCCCTGCAATGCTTTCGTAATTTGTGCGTTTACGCCGTGTTGCCATATCAAGCCCGCGCCCAAGTCGTCCAGTTGCTTCATCAAGCCTGCGCCTTGGCATGGCAAGAAGCATGTCTGGCGAAGCCAGCCCACGCTCTGCGGCTAGCAGTTGGCTGCGTGCTTTTTCAAACTGTCTTGTAAGGGCTGACTGTAACCGGGCTTTATAACTTGCAACCGACGCATCCAGTTCTGCCTTAACGGGAACGGCAAGTTCTGCAGCCCCTGTGGGGGTCGGCGCGCGCACGTCCGCTGCCAAATCGATTAACGTCCAATCAGTTTCATGACCTACGGCTGAGATAAGCGGTATGTCAGAATCTGCTGCTGCACGTACTACAATCTCATCATTAAAACCCCAAAGATCTTCAATTGAACCGCCGCCACGCGCAACGATAATCAGATCAGGTTTATCTGCCATGGCATTGAAACCATTAATCGCATTGCTTACTTCAGCGCCTGTCGTCTCGCCTTGAACACGCACGGGCCAAACAACCACATGAAGCGGAAACCGGTCTGATATGCGGTGCAAAACATCGCGAATCACGGCGCCAGTTGGTGAGGTGATAACGCCAATTTTTCGAGGCATATAGGGAAGCAGTTGCTTTCGCTCAGGCGCAAACAAACCTTCTGTCTCAAGCTTTTTCTTACGTTCTTGCAAAAGTGCCATGAGCGCACCAGCGCCAGCAGGTTCAAGATTATCAATCACAACCTGATATTTGGATGAACCTGGGTAAGTTGTCAGTTTGCCAGATGCAATGACTTCAAGGCCCTCTTCAGGAAAATGCTTAAGCTTGCTTGCAACACCTTTCCAGATAACCGCTTCAATTCTGGCTCGGTCGTCTTTTAAGGCAAAATAGCAATGGCCAGAGGAATGAGGCCCACGAAAGCCCGTAATCTCACCGCGGATACGCACATAGCCAAAGCGTTCTTCCACCGTCTTTTTTAGAGAGGAAGAAATCTCGGTGACTGTATATTCAGTCTGGTTAGATTTGGCATTGCCTGTATCGGAATAAGTGTTCATGCAATTCTTTTAACAAAAATTGCATGAAACGTAAGCAATCAAATTTCTTCTTTAGGTCGGAAACTTCTGGCTATCCACAGAACTCCCAGAGCTAGCACTGCCGTGACTATGGCAAAGTGCCATAGCCCGCCAGCAAAAAGTGCGGCACTGCCAGCCCACATGATGGAAGAAAACGCTTCTGATAGGGTTGCAACCTTGGAAGAGGTTTGCCTGCGACGAAAATTGGAACGCTTGGCCTGACTTCTAAACCAAAGCTGTATCATGGTTGCCGAAACCGTAGCGCAGGTAATGCCAGCCGCGGCAATCAAGGCCATTTTGATTTCAATAAATGCCATTAGGGCAATGATGGGAGCAGCAATAAGCGCAATGGCACCCAGAACGGCTTCGGTCTTTGCTCGAATAATAGCGCCCTTTGCAACGGGAGCTGTTTGAACCAATTGCGGTGCATCTTCCCCAGAAATCGCAAGCCAGGCCAAACCACCCGAAAGCTGACCCGTTGCCATAACCAGCACGGGAATTACTACAATTCCAATCGAACTGGTGTGGCCAAAGTTTTGCCAAAGCATGAAAGCGGGTGGAATAAGATAAAGAACCTGCATCAAGGATTGAGACAACAGCCAATGGTCACGTAGCAACAAACGCCATTCTTTATGGCGCAGAGTTGCAGCAATGGTTCTGGACTTGAACTGAACCTGCTTGGGTTTGCTGACTTGAGCTGTTTGGCTAACACCTGCGGCCGTAATAACATATTCGCCAAATTTCCCTGCAAAAGCCAAAATTGCCAAACCCAAAGCACCAAAGGATAACGCCAATACACTCATAAGTGAATTTATCTCTCCCATGACCGCATAGGCGGGTATCCACAACATGTTGCCTAAGTCTGGAACAGCATTGGTAACCGCTTCAGAGGAAAAGAATTCAAAGCGCGAAAGACTGCCCAAAGAAGAAATTGCTGCAAGCTGTATACCGATAATAAAACCTGCGCCCACAATGGCTGCGATGATTTGTGAGATCAGACGTGTGCGTTTTGCGCCAAGGGTTTTAAACATCAAGATGGTGATGCTTAAAGATGCGGCAGTAGCGATAGCACCACAGGCAAAGACAACCAGATAGGCAGACAACCATATAGGACTGTCGAAAATTGCCAGAATGTTAATCGCTGAGCCAAACAAGAGCAGTGACAACATGGAAGTTGAACAGGCAATGGCACCAATGCGAATGGTGAAAACCTTCTTGGCGGAGGTAGGCGAGGACAGGATTAAGTCGAGATCAGAACGGGAATAAAAAACGCGCGTTACAAGTTCCAATGCCTGAGACATCATCAACGATAAAGTGAGAAGAATACTGCCACTGATAATCGCCAAAAAGCTTTTATCAACGACCAGTCCTTTTTCAATACTAGGCACTATAAGTGCATAGGCAATCGCATGAACAATAAAAACCGCTATGGCGATAAAAGCGATGACGCCTTTTTCACGGCCAGGTTTGCCGGCACTCATCATTCTAACAAAATCACGCCATGACAAATTAAACTCATGACGCGCAAACCAGCCTAGTGACCCGACACTCGGGTTTGCAAAACTCATGCGGCTTGCTCGTTTACATCTGGTTGGTTGTCATCTTCAACAAGCTCAAGGAAAATTTCTTCAAGACTGTTTGCCTTTTCACCGGTTTGATTGCGCAAGCCCTCAAGCGTGCCTTCTGCGATCAAGCGTCCTTTGGAAATAACACCAATGCGTTCTGCCATGCGCTCTGCAACTTCGAGAATATGCGTTGTCATAATGACCGAGCAGCCTTTTTCAACGCGAGCCAATAAAACATCTTTCACAAGTCGCGCTGAACCAGCATCCAGGCCCGTCAACGGTTCATCCAAAATGATAAGGCGTGGATCGTGTACCAATGCACCCGCAAGGGCTACCTTCTGGCGCATGCCTTTGGAAAACCCTTCGCAACGTTCATGCGCATGGGGGGCAAGTGCCAACCAGTCCAGAAGTTCATTTGCATTATCACGCGCTTGTTTGCTCTCAATTTCCCAAAGACCAGCAACAAACTCGAGATATTCAAGCGGTGTAAGGCGGTCATAAATCATCGGTTCATCTGGAACCCATGCCATCATTTTTTTAACACCAATCGGGTTCGTCAGAGCATTTTCGCCAAACACATGAATTGATCCGCTGTCTGCTTGCAACAATCCAGCAACCATTCTCAAAGATGTGGTTTTGCCTGCACCGTTTGGGCCAAGCAAAGAATAGAACTCTCCGCCATGGACTGTAAACGAAAGTTTGTTAACGGCTGGCCTGTCAAAGGTTTTTGAAAGGTTGGAAACTTCTAATGCGTGATCGCTCATTGAAAAATAAATCCCAGTTGAATTCCAGGAAAGACTGCCATTGTTAGGTTTCCCAACCGTGAATCAAATTGACGGCTTTTATATAGAAAACATATTTTTATCAGCACAATTGCGATCAGCTTTGAAAGCGATGGCAATGAAACCCTATGTAATCAGCCGTTAAGAAGATTTTTTACTAATCATTTGAGCATTTAAGTCTACATTAACCCTATTCGTATTATTTTTGTTCGGTAAGCAATACTTACTAATTTTGATGGGCAAACGGAATTTCTTTTTTATGATCATTGGCGCGGACGAAACGAATAAACGACGTAAAGTTACTTCTAATCGTAACCAGTTAAACAAACGACTTCCTCGTGTTGGAAGAGTTTTGTTCAGTCCGGAAAGTAGCCCGGTTCATTGCAACGTGAAAAACTTCACGGATGAACAGGCCACACTTACCATGAGTGGTTGGATGGGATTGCCTTCAAATTTCACGCTGTATATTGAGCCAGACAGCATCCGTACGACGTGTCGTGTCTTGTCACGCAAGGGTAGCAATATTCAAGTCGAATTCACGGAAGTAGAGCAGGGCGTTCGCTATCGTTCAGCAGTAGCCTAGTAAGCGTACTCTGTGAAGACTTTTGAAATGTCTTCATTCCATTCTTTATAATATTTGTCGAGCATTCGTTCTGCAGGTGTTTTGCCTAAAGCCACTGTGTCTTGCAGAGGTATCAGGAAAATACTTTCATCAAAGTTTTCAAAATTCATCTGCGCGCGTTCAACAAGGCCTCGTCTGGAAATCTCCAAGGCTTCCTTGGCATATTCAATCAACTGACGGCCATTAATCTCTGCACGAAGTGCCTGCTTGGGAACAGCATCACGCAGATTGCCAACCATGTCTGGCGTCCAGTCTTTAACAAGCTCTTCTGCGGCCGTAAGTGCATCTTCGCTATAAAGCAACCCAACCCAGAATGCGGGCAGTGCGCAGATATCCTGCCACGGACCACCATCTGCGCCACGCATTTCAAGAAAACGTTTCAGGCGCACATCAGGGAACAGCGTGCTCATGTGATTGCCCCAGTCACCGATGTTGGCAACGGGGTCGTCAATTTCACCTTTTAGGGCGCCGTCCATGAACTGGCGGAAAGTAATATGTGTGCAGTCAATATATTTGCCATCACGGATGATGAAATACATGGGAATATCCAGACCCCAGTTGGCATATTTTTCAAAACTGAAATCATCTTCAAGCATGAAGGGGTGGTAACCGCCACGTTGATTGTCCACATCACGCCAAATATCACAGCGCCATGAAAGCATGCCGTTAGGCTTGCCATGGGTGAAGGGTGAATTGGCAAAGAGTGCTGATGCCATGGATTGCATTTTGAGCGAGACCTGCATTTTACGCACCATGTCACGCTCATCAGAGAAATCGAGATTAACCTGAATGGTCGTAGTGCGGAACATCATGTCATGTCCCTGACTTCCGACTTTCGGCATATAATTTTTCATAATGTTGTAACGGCTTTTGGGCATCATGGGGGTTTCTGCAAACGTCCAGACTGGCGATGCCCCAAGCCCCAGAAAACCGATACCCATTTCTTCTGAAATCTCCTTGACCTGTTTCAGGTGTTGGTTGGATTCGCGACAAGTTTGATGAATGTTTTCTAAGGGTGCGCCTGATAATTCAAATTGCCCACCTGGCTCAAGTGAGATTGCGCCGCCACCTTTTGCATTATAAAGGCCAATAATATTGCCTTTATCTTCAATTGCATCCCAGCCAAGTTTGTCTTTCATGGCGAGCAAAATGGCCTTGATGCCTTTTTCGCCTTCATAAGGAACAGGTGTTAGATTCTCTGAGCAAAAGCCGAATTTCTCGTGTTCGGTACCAATGCGCCATTCCGATTTGGGTTTGTTACCGATCGAAAGCCATTCGACCAGTTGAGCATGATTTTCAATCGGTCTGTCATCAGTTGTATCGCGCG
>CALFBU010000329.1 GCA_937951455.1 uncultured Rhizobiaceae group bacterium | reverse complement strand
GATCATCGCAAAGGAAGCGAAGTTTCCAAGCCATACTGCAAGACCTGTTAAAATAAACGCCATACCGAGATACATCGGATTTCTAGTGTACTGATAGAGACCTGAAGTGATCAGCACTTGCGTTTTATCCGGACTAAAAGGTGAAACCGTCGTTTTTTTCTGAGCAAACAAGCCAACGGACACTAGGTCAATCCCTATGCCGATGATGCAAATCAAAATTGCCACGGGTTGTTGTAACGTCCTAGAGAAGCTGAATTCCGGAAACTTGGTTGCAATCAACCACATCAAACCCGCAAAGATAATGGCTTGGGCTGGTGGCGGGATAAGCAGTTTCATGGGTTTACTTTTCTTCCAGTTTTTCTTTAACCGTGGTTGCAAGTTGTTTCAAGGAATACGGCTTTGGCAAGAACCCAAAACGACCACGTTCTGCTTCTGGCAGGTTTTTGGCAAAAGCCTCTTCTGCATAGCCTGATACGAAAATGAACTTGATATCCGGATGTTCTTTTCTGACTTCTGTAAGCAATGTAGGCCCATCCATTTCCGGCATGACCACGTCTGAAACAATCAGATCAATTTCATCGCCAAAGTCTTCCATAATCTCCAACGCTTCCACGCCATTGATTGCTTCATGAACCTCATAGCCACGCGAAATCAGCGCGCGTTCTGCAAAGGCTCTGACCGCATCTTCGTCTTCCACCAGCAAAATGACCGAATTACCTGTCAAATCTTTTGCGGGTTCTTCCTTCACCTGCGAAGCGATGTTTTCAAGTTCACTGATTTCTTCTGCGGTTTGAATGTGCCTTGGCAGGAAGACACGGAACGTCGTTCCCTTACCCACTTCGCTATCTGGATAGATATACCCGCCAGTTTGCTTGATGATGCCGTAAACAGTAGAAAGTCCGAGACCAGTGCCCTTGCCTACCTCTTTTGTGGAGAAGAACGGTTCAAAGATTTTGTCGAGCACTTCCTTGCTCATGCCCGTGCCTTCGTCCTGGACTTCAATCAGAACGTATTCGGCCGGTTCCAACTCGTGATAGTTATGTTCATTTCTGCATGCTTCTTCATCTATGTTGAGCGTTCTGATTTTCAGGGCGCCCTCACCGTCCATGGCATCGCGTGCGTTGACCACCAAGTTTACGATGACTTGTTCAAGTTGGGAAACATCTGCCTTGATTGGCCAAAGGTCCCGGCCATGCTTTACTTCCAATTTGACGCGATCCCCGACAAGCCTGTCGAGCAGCATGTTCAAATCGAACAGAACATCTGACAAATGCAAGACTTGCGGACGGAGCGTTTGACGTCTTGAGAATGCAAGTAGTTGACGTACAAGGCTCGCCGCACGGTTGGCGTTTTGCTTGATGTTCATAATGTCCTGAAATGAAGGATCAGAAGGTTTGTGGTTTGTCAAAAGCAAGTCAGAGAACCCGATAATGGCCGTTAGAACATTGTTGAAATCATGCGCAATGCCACCCGCCAACTGACCGACTGCTTGCATCTTTTGCCCTTTGGCAAACTGATCTTCCAAGGCTCTTTGTTCAGTGGTTTCCATCGCATAGACAATGACACGCTCATCATCATGGTTATCTGCATTATCGCGCTCATCAACTTGTGCTACATGACTGACATAGAAACGCACGTGACGCTCTTCATCGCCGTTGATAGACAGATCAATCGGATTGATGTCACTGTTTCCAGAAAGCGCTTCTGTGAATATTTCTTTTAATTGTATGGCGTCTTCATCATTTACCATCTTGGTATATTGCATACCACCAGCACTGCCTTCAGTCTTGATTATGGTTGCAAACATACGCTGGAATGGCGCATTGGTTCTTACAATTTCACCGGAGCTGTTGACACCAGCAATCGCCACAGGGGTAGAATTAAAGAAGCGTGTAAACCTGATTTCCGCATCACGCAGCGCATCACTATCACCAGAAGCGGCTGCCCGATTTATCACAAGAGTTCTTGTTGCGCCCGGTGCGCCATCCGTAGAAACTGGTATTCTATGATAAAGTCTTACAGGCAAAAGCTTGCCATCGCTTTTCTTCATATCAAGATCAAGCACAGTCGTATGTTGGCTGGAGGCTTCCGTTTTCAAGGTGGAGAAAAGCGCCAAATTATCACCTGAAATAATGTCTTGCATGTTTATGGAACCCGCTTCAAAACGTGTTAGATCCATCCCCAACCAATCAGCTAAAGTGGCATTGATGTAGACCAGTTCACCGTTTTCCTCGCTTGCCATAAACCCTGCGGGAGCATGATCAAGGTAATGAATAGCGTCCTGCAATTCCTGAAATGTATTTTCCTGATTTTGGCGATCGTTGGTTACATCTGAAACTTGCCAGACGGTTACTTGCTGCGAGTCGGCTGGGTTTATCATACCCTTGGCACGAAGTCTGAACCACTTGGCACCTTCCTCGTTGTTGAGGCCGTTCTTGAGACGCACTTCTTCAATACTGGGAATACCTTTTTTCGCAGCATTCGCCATTTTGTAGATGATTTCATTGGCTTCGGGCAGTTTTGAGAAGACAGCTTCAACACTTGCAATTTCTTCTCTTTGTTTGGCACCCAATAACAAGGCATATGCTTCATTTGCATAGATAACACGACCATCTGCGTCTGAAACAACGATTGAGGTATCCATCGCCCCAATCAAATCTTTTGAGAACTCATCGGCTTTTTTGGCTGATGTGAGTTGAATAATGCCAACCACCATCGCAAAAATGAAGAAAACACCAATGCTTGCGAAAATTCCCAATATTGCCAGAAACAAGGGTTCGCCAAGACGGTTTGGACCAAAATAAGCAAGCAAAGAAACGCCAACGATCAAAAATACGCCAAACAGCAAAAAACGACCAACGCTTGAGGTCGATTCAATTTCGTTTATGACAGGCTTGCGCTCATCTATTTTCTTCAGGTCTTGGCTGCCCGTCATCAATTTTGCCTTAAGAGTATCGATTCGTCGCTTTACAATATCAGTTTAGTTCTAGCTGGCGAACCCAACTGTCGCCATATTGATATAAAATAACACTTCTGATAATTAAAAGGTCGAGTGTGGGTAAATTTTTTAATTCGTGATGATAGCGAACTCAAACAAGACTCATTATTTTTAAGACGGCGGTACGGGGTTTCACCCCAAGGAGTATAGAGTATGGAATGGTTAAGTAATTTAACTAACGGGGAAAACGGAGCAGCAATTAATCTGGTTCTGATCACACTAGCATTAGCATTTCTTTTGATTGTTATTGTTTGGATTTTCAAAAAAATGACAGGAACAGCCGCCAGACGAGCAATGCGCAGTCGTGTGCCAAGGCTTTCCATTACTGATTCAACTACCGTTGATGAGAAAAGATACCTCGTAATGGTTAGACGCGATAACGTGGAACATTTACTGCTTATTGGCGGTGCTAATGATCTCGTTGTTGAATCAAATATCGTCCGTATGCAGGCCTCACAAAAACCCGCGGCCAATTCGCAAGCTGGTGTTAAGCAGGCTGAGGCTATTGAGCAATCTATTCCTGAAACTGAACCTTCTAGTCCAACGCCTGTAGCCGGTGCTGCCGCTTTTGGTGCCGCAGGCATTGCCGCTGTAACATCAGCCACATCCAGTGCAGCATCGACAGCCAGCGAGATGACCACCGACATGGCTTCAAAGGTTAGCGAAACAGCCTCAAATGCAACAGAGGTCGTTACTGAAAAAGCGGGTGATGTTGTCGAAGCTATTGGTGACACGACATCCAACGTCACTGCCGATATAGCGCAGACAACATCTGACGTTGTTGAAGATGTGGCCGAGGTTGTTGTGCCGGAAGTCGAAGTTACCGAAACACTGGTTGAAACAGTTGAAGAGGTCGAAATTGCTGAAATGGATTTGGAGGGCACCATATCAGCCAAACTGGATGATGCACTTTCAAGCGAATCCCTCGATGTAAATCTTGATGCACAACCCTTAGATGTCGACAATGCAGTCAACGATCCTCAAACTGGTAATGATGATGAAATGCAGCGTCTACTGGATGAACTATCCGGAGAGGTTAAAGAACCAGCGCAATAAGCTGATGTAATGCATCACAAACAAAGAAAAACCGCCTATTGGCGGTTTTTTTATATTTTCAAATATTTAAGCTTAGTCGTCACGATAGACTTTTTCGCGTCGTTCGTGCGCTTCTTGCGCCTCAATCGACAAGGTAGCGATTGGCCTTGCATCCAGACGTTTTAAACTGATTGGCTCTTCTGTGTGTTCACAATAGCCGTAAGTACCATCTTCTATGCGTTTTAGGGCTTGATCAATTTTTTTCACCAGCTTGCGTTGGCGGTCTC
>CALFBU010000328.1 GCA_937951455.1 uncultured Rhizobiaceae group bacterium | reverse complement strand
GTTGATATTGCGCGTCATCTACATTTCTGATGGTGACGGTGATGCCAAGCTTCTCCAATGACCGACGATAGATGATGGCCAGCTTTTCCTGTCGCTGACCGCGTGTCAGAATCTCAAACGCCATGGGCTCACTATTTTCATCAACGAGCTTCCCATCTTTCATGGTATAGCCATCTTGTTGAAGCAGATTGCTGGCATTGCGCAGCAGTTTGCGGTCTCGACCACTACCGTTGCTGACAGGCGGTTTATAAGTGCCTGCAAGAACTTCTGATTTGATCTGATTAATATATTCTCCCAGCAAGGCTTTTTCTTCCGCACTTGCGGGTATGCCTAGAGAAGACAAATTTGAACCATGCCAGAAGCTTGCTGTACGTCTGTTTTTACCGAAGAAAAGATTTTTGTTTATCCATTCAAAGTCAAACAGTTGAATGAGCGCTTCTCGAGTTTTTTGCTCCGAGAAAATAGGCTTCCTAGTATTAAACACAAAGCCAAACATCTTATTGGCATTGCCAGATTGAAATTCAGCTTTAGTGATGTCACCATTCAGGACTGCTGGAAAGTCAAAATTACGCTCCCAAGAAGAGGGGTCATTTTCTGGATAAACGTCGAACAGACCTTTTTTAAAGGCTTCAAACAAGCCTGTTTGAGTTCGGTAATATTCGATTTTCACCTCGTCAAAGTTTGAAAACCCAACGCGTGAAGGCAGGTCTTTGCCCCAATAATCAGGATTGCGTTTGTAGGTGATGAATTTGCCCGGATTAATTTTATCCATGGTATACGGGCCACTGCCAATCATAGGGTCAAGTGTGGACTGATCAAAGGTTTCGGGATCAATAAGATGTTTGGGAAGCACAACTGTCAGTGCTATAATCATAGGGAACTCACGGTCAGCGAGTTCATTGAATGTGAAGCGAACCTTGCGCTCGCCGGTTTTTTCTACTTTTTCCACCTTTTTGGCACGTGAAGCGTATCGGGGAAGTCCTTTTTCAGCGAGCAGGTTGAACGTGAATATCACGTCTTCAACAGTGATGGGTTTACCGTCAGACCATTTTGCTTTTGGATTAAGGGTAAACTCAATCCATGACCGATCATCCGGCCACTCAACATATTCAGCAATCAGGCCATACATCGTAAAAGGCTCATCGCGTGAACGGAACATCAAGGGTTCAAAGACCAAATGTCCCAAAAGCGGGTCATGGCTGCCGCGTGCATTTGTTCTGAAGCTCTTCAGGATAAACGGATTAACGGAATCGTACGTACCCATAACCCCATGAATAATTTTGCCGCCCTTTGGTGCATGAGGGTTTACATAGGGCATATGTTTGTAATCCGCAGGCAAGGCTGGCTCACCGTGCATGGCTATGCCATGGGTAGGTTCAGCGAATGCTTTTAGAATTGGCGACAACAGAAATATGCATGCTGCGAGCAACGTCAGACCGAAATGCGTACCGAAAGAAATGTAATATGGGCGAATCTTCATTCATGGAATTTAGCATAAGGTTTTCTTAAAAGACGAGAAAATAGCTGAGTGCCCTAGTATTTTGATGTTTTTACGTTTATTTCGGTGTCATAATTTGTCTTTGAGTCTCATGGCCTAATTTTAGGCATATTCTTGAAGTTGGAAATGATCTGAACGTAATGACTAAACAAAACGCAAAGGGCGTTGAATGAAACATCTCTCTTATATTCTCGCTTCTGGCGCACTGAGTGGTCTCGTGATGACTGCAGGCTCTGCTTTTGCGCAAGATGCAACATCCAATGGTTGGTACAAGGCTTGTAACGATCAGGGCGAAACCAAAATCTGTAATGTGCAATATCAAGCTGTGGCTTCTACCGGCCAAGTGATTACTTCAATAAATTTGGCGGAAATAACGGGAGGTGTTAATCGCCGCGTATTTCAGGTCACCGTTCCAACAGACCGACTAATACCGCCTGGTATCGCGATGAAAGTTGATGACAAAAAGCCCACCCCGGTTCCATTTTCATTTTGTACTCCCAGAATTTGCGCAGCTGAAGTTGATTTAGATGACAAGCTTGTAGAAGTTTTGAGATCGGGTACAAGCATGGAGGTGACCTCTACCAATTTCCAAGGCAAGGCTAACCCTATCAAAATTTCTCTTGAAGGATTTGGTGCTGCTTATGATGGCGCGCCTATTACGCAAGAAGATTTGGCTAAGCGTCAAAAAGCACTTGAAGAGCAATTAAAACAAAAAGCTGAAGCTGCACAAACTGAGCTTCAAAAAGCTCTTGATGCTGCAAAAGAGCAGGGAGAGGCACAATAATGTCGCTTAATCTAATTTCACGGAAATATAACGGTATGAAGTTTCTCGCAAAAACAGCCTTTGCTGCATCTGTAGCGTTGGGTTTATTAACATCAGCAACCTTTGCGCAAGAAGGCAATGTTACAGGTTCTGGCTGGTTCAAAACTTGTAATGAAGCGGAAGGCAATAAAGTATGCAATGTGCAATATCGTGTGGTTACAAAAGAGGCTAACCAACTTATTACATCACTTAATTTGATTGAAGTATCCGGCAATATTAAGCGAAAGGTGTTTCGCGTTATCGTGCCGACTGGTCGTTCATTACCATCGGGTGTTCAAGTACAAGTCGATGGCAAACGCTCCGTTGTTATACCCTACACCTATTGCAGACCAAGCGTTTGTGCAGCTGAAGCAGCACTGAGTGATGAATTGGTGAAAGTGTTTAAGGCAGGCGGTCGTTTGGATGTCACGTCTCTTAACTTCCAGAGCAAACCAAATACAGTACCTGTTACCTTACAAGGGTTTACTGCTGCTTATGATGGACCTCCATTAAAGCAAGAAGATCCAGCCTCGCGTGAGGAATTGCTCAAAAAGCAACTTGAGGAGAAGTTAAAGCAACAGCAAGGCACCGCTAACTAATAAATTTACTAGTATGCTGAGCTAAGTGATTTATTTAAGGCCGTTTTACACGGCCTTTTTTAATGATGATAGATTTGTTTAGTTTTGTAAGAACCGTCAGGGTTTTTGACAAAAACCTCATCAATCTCGGGATGTCTTAGCGGTTCATTTGAAGCGTCTTCGAGAAGATTTTGTTCTGAGACATAAGCGACATATTCTGTTTCATCATTTTGTGCAAATAGATGATAAAACGGCTGGTCTTTTTTGGGACGAATGTCGGCTGGAATGGAGTCGTACCATTCCTCACTATTATCAAATTCCGGATCAACATCGAAGATAACACCACGAAATGGATATACACGGTGTTTAACAATCTGTCCGATTCTATATTTTGCTGCTTTAATCATAGACTTTTGCCGATAAATTGGTGTTGTCCAGGATAATAGGTAATTTAAGCCATAATTCAACAGCGAAATGGCAGCTTTGGCTAGATATTTGGTGAGATACCCATTTTC
>CALFBU010000327.1 GCA_937951455.1 uncultured Rhizobiaceae group bacterium | reverse complement strand
TATAGGGTATCGGCTTGATTAGTTGCTTCTACGAGAGTGACGCCGATGTCTTTCAGCATTGCCAGCAGCACTGGTGTGAGTGGCTCACGTAAATTGCTTGATATACTTGGACTTAACAAGTCGCCGCCATCTGTATGGACGCCATCTGCCAAGTCAACTGGGTTACCACCATTTGCTGCAACGGCATTTGCACCAATAAACTGATTGTTTTCAACGAAGCCCTCAAATGAAAGTCCCAAAAAACCCAGGACATGCCCAAGTTCATGAGCAGCAAGTGTTAAAAAATCAATTTGCCCTGGAGCACCAGGATGAGCCACAAAGTCTAAGGAATCTGAGAAAAAGAAACGATCCTCTAAAACAGTAGGTAGGTCTACTGTGAATGTTCCGTCTTGATCAACTCCACCAGGCTGTCCATTAAGTTCAGCAATAACTTCAGATTCTAACGAATCTATATTTGGACCAAAGAAAACTGACCCCGCAGTTGCCAGCACGCCATCATTGCCATCTGCGTCTTTCAAATCCGCAAAATTGAGCGCTATATCAATGACAGCGTTATTCCCGTCAATATACCTGCTCCATAACTCGGCAGCTTGTTCAATACCCGCAATGACAGCATCCAATTGTTGCTGAGTAAGGCCTGTTGTTTCCAATACATCGTCTGCGATAATAAAATTGATAGTGAACATTTTTTCCGCCTTTTCGCTGCAGCATTTGGTCAATATTAATCTGACCATCGAGTTAAGAAGGAACTATGGAGTAAGTGAGTCTAAAAGGTGTTAACCTGCGGACTTAACGTTCACATTTTGTGTCCATGTTTATCGAGATCTTAACGGGTTCTTCGCAATTTGAATTACTTTGCGTTTTCTGCCGTGCCAGCAAGTCCAATTGGATTAATGCCGTTGGCAATAGTGGGCAAATCCGGAATTCTGACTTTTTGCATCTCATTCATTTCCTGTATGAAATGAATGATTATAAAAATAATTGCTGCGCAAAACATTGTTGTCAGTTGGTCATTATGAAAGACGATATTGGTCATCGCTATGGTGGAATATGCGCCAGAAAGCATCAAGGCATAATAAAAAATACTTATCCCGGTTTTGGTTTTTCGTAATTGCCATGCCAAAATTAACGGACTGAAAATCACAAAAATAAAGAGCATGAAGAGAAAGGCGCCGCCTGCCACGGCATGTGTTAGATAATCATTATGTAGATGGGTGTAAGTATAATTTGTTTCACGCCCTAGTGCTTCTTGCGACATGCTATTTGCAGCTTTGACTGCATTTTGAATGCCATGTCCACCCAAAGGACGCTCTAAAAATGCATAGAAACCAGTTACCTGCATATCCAACCTGTGATTTATGGATTCATCAAACCGCTCACCCTTTACAAACATTTCAATGGGTTCAAGCACGCGTTTGTTTAAGATACGCCAGCCGTTATCTGTTTGTAACGAAATCGCAAATGTCGCTACAATTAGTGCACATAGGGTTGTTATGAGTTTGAATCCTGGTCGGTATTCAGACTTGGCCTTAAGGTGATAAATCAGTGCTATCGCCAAGACTATTGCAATCGCAATAAGCATGCCCCGCGAGAACGTTAGTAATGCTGCTACGATGCCTGCTGTGAAGACTATCCAACTAAGCATTCTGGCTTTCTTTGTATCTTCGGGCCACTCGATTAAAGCGATGCCAGCGCCTGTGATACAAAGGCTTGCAAAAATTAAAGAGTTGCTCAAAAAGCCTTCTGGACGAAGGTTGAAAAAGTAAATCTGCACAAATGATAGAGGCACAACGAAGATTAGCCCAAACCTGCATCCAAGGGTAAAAAGTCCTGTAAAATTTACATCTTTGGATAAATGAT
This sequence comes from uncultured Rhizobiaceae group bacterium, assembly GCA_937951455.1. Taxonomy (GTDB): domain Bacteria; phylum Pseudomonadota; class Alphaproteobacteria; order Rhizobiales; family Rhizobiaceae; genus JAALLB01. Next base: position 2,714 of record CALFBU010000327.1, on the reverse strand, counting down.
ATAGCCCTACAGATGCAGGCAACATGATTAAAAACTGCCAATAAGATCCAGCGACAAAAATGCTTTCGCTTAGCCAATTTTCACCTCTAATGCTTGTTAGAACAACTGCCAGGAAGAATATGGGAAAAATTAATAAAAAAGGTGAGCCCTTCGAAAGGGTAAGCGTTTGTTGCAGAAGCTCGTTTATCGATATCTTTGGATTGAAAAAAATAACCGCTATCGAAGCAACTAATAATAAGGCAGTTGACGCGCTTCCCAAACTTATGCAGAACGCTCCAAGCAAGAATGTAAAGGCGACATTCCTGGCATAAGAATGATCGAAAAAATTAATTAGTTTGGAAAACATGCGTGTGGTTCTTCATATCTGTATAGTTTTCTTTAATAGACTCGATTTTAACAAAAACATACCCTACGTAAGGGTAGTTTAGATATTATCTTGAAAGCGCACTATGATACTGATTGAACTGTTTATCATTATCCTTATTGCCGTTCACTTGTTTACAACTGCTACTTTTTACGCTGTCAAACGCAGCAAAATATCGAACAGATTCAAATCTTCCTCAGATCATCCAGCTAATGTTGGTAATACTGCCAGCCAACTGGGCGGGCTGGTCATTGTACCCATTACACTATGTACATGTTTTTTAATATTTAAGACATTTCACAACATACCATATTACACGCAACTGATTTTCTACATTCCATATATTTTGCTTTTCGTAACCGGCATAATTGACGATTTTAAACCTATTCCAGCCGGGATCAGACTTGGCATTCATATTGCAAATGCAATTAGCATAACAATCGTAATATTTGGCTTAACCAAATACGATGGACTTGGCGAAATTATTTCAGCATTAGGATTTATTTTGCCCAGTATCTTTATGGTTCTGGCTATAAGTTGGTTGATTAATGCAGTCAATTTTATTGATGGCATGGATTTGTTTTTGGTGGTTAATATCATCCCTGGCTGTTTGCTATTTTCAATTTTAGGGATGAACTCTAATGAGTTTTATTTTATTTCAGTAATATATTTAGTTTTCACATCTGCACTTCTTGGTTTTGTCTGGTTCAATCGTCCTATGGCGAGCATATATATGGGAGATGCTGGCACATTATGTATAGGACTTTTACTAAGCTCTAGCGCTGTTTACATACTCGCTGAATACGGCTCTATAGCTGGCTTCATTCCCTTTGCATACATCATGGTAGATACCACTTACACGCTATTGCACCGAGCGATAAAAGGCCTGAATGTATTGAAATCGCATAATCATCACGCTTATCAAATCGCGATGAGAAACGGGAAAACCAAGAATTCAATCCGACAAACTTGCTTCTTCGTCAGCATAACAAATGCTGGACTGGCATATGTTTGCTTTGCTTATGAACATGCAATTTTATGGCAATTTATAATGGGTGGAGCTGCTCTAGGACTGTCAACGCTTACGTTCATATTTTTCAGAAAACCAAACCCTATCGGTGCTTAATCACTTGATGGTTTTGTAAATCAATTTCAAAAACAACTCCTGAATAGCCGCGTTTCTTCAATGCTGTTTGCATGTTTAACAACCTGTTGTTTTTTTGAGGATTGCTCTCGGAAAGAATGATGAGTTCCTGATTAACTCCCTTTTGCGAAACCTGTTTTTCAAGTGCACTAAAGAAAGGTTCAAACTCTTCTGACCAGTCCGGACTGTTCGGCATAGCCTTGTTCTTTGTCTTGCGCTCAATTTTTTCGCAAACGCGTTTAAGAGCATTCTCAAAATGCTCTTGTTCTTGTGTGTCTGGAACAAAAATTTGGTCTGGATATTTCAAGCTAAGGTCTATTAGAGGCCGCGTTCGAGACGCTAATTGTGGTATTCCCAAACCAAGGAACTCAAGGCTTCGATTTGGGATGCAACGTTTCAGGTTTTGACTCTCAAGCTTGAGTGGCACCAAACCTAAGTCGAAGCACTTTAACGCAGCTAATTTCTCAACACCGTAAATCGGATCATGACAAAGGACTGTATGATTAGGACAAAGTTCTGCTGATCTTTTTTGAATTTCTGCATGAGAGTTTTTACCATCCATGACACCGACAAAACAAAGTCCCCAAGAGATAGGCAAAGCATTGAGTGCTTTTAATACACCTTCAACATCCAGAAATTCACCAATGCGATTATGGACGACCAGCCAAAATTTCGCAGTTGGATATGCGTTCAAACTAACTGCCATTCGCTTGTTAGGAACAATGGTTTGATCAGGCTTTGCGATAAAATTTCTCAGAAGGATGGGCGATGTTTTTTTGCTCAACCAGTGCGATAGAAAGTCTTTGTAATAAGGGCTGGTTACCGTGATGATATCTGCCCTGCTCGCTGCTTTTCTCGAATAATAATCGATAAAGGCTCGCAGATATTTGTTCCTGCTTCTACGCGCTTTACTTGTGCGCTGATGCATTAACGGAAGGTCAACGCAATCATAGATGAGCAGTTTTGGATTTTTAGGAATTGCACGAGAAAAATGTGTGTCGTGTAAGAAGATCGGACCGTTGTGTTTCTGTAATTGGTTTTTTAGTCCAGATAAAAGACGGTGGTTTTTATATGCCTTTTGTAATTTCGCATAAAGTGCCAAACCCGTTTACCGCCTTGCCAAAAACCAGTCCAGAGTTTCTAAAATTCCGGCGATGAGCGGCTTTTGCGTCGTCCATCCCAAAACGTCTCTGGCTTTTGAAACAT
>CALFBU010000326.1 GCA_937951455.1 uncultured Rhizobiaceae group bacterium | reverse complement strand
TGAATTACAATAAGCATCAAAACTGGATGCAGGAGAAAACAAATGGAAAAAGCACCTCTTAATGGAATTTCTGCCTTTGTAGGCACTGCAATCCTGTCAATTTTTGTAATTGCTTTGGCTGAAAGTATTTCGGGTGGATTTGCTGGCTTTTGGGGCGGTTTACCTTTCTGGTTAATCGTTATTTTTGTTCTCGGTCTGGCGATTTACAACTTTCTGGAAGAAACGACAGGGTTGTCAAAAGGCGTGGCGTTTATCTTGCAAGTTATTGGCATTCTATTCGCGGGCATTACGCTTGCCTATGGTTCGTGGAAGGGTTCGAGTTATGTTACCAAATTTGAGAGCGCAACATTCCGCCTGCCGTTAGCTGATACAGAGCACATGCTGTCTCAAGGCTGGCTTCAAGGTATTTGGGTGGCTTTGACGATATTCTTTATCGTTTTGACGGCTTACTTGGTCATGAAGAGATTTCGTGAGTTTAATAACGCGTAACGCAAGGAGCGCTTTATGGCTGACAAACCTGTATTATGGATTACCCGACGTTTATCTGACGCAACACTCGCGCGCGCGCAGAATGATTATGAGTGTATTATCAATCATGAGGATGGCGAGCACACGGCAGATGACATCATTGCCATGAGCGCCAAAGTTGATGCCATTCTGCCTTGTCATTCAGAAGTGTTTCGCGATCGCACTGTCGATGAACTTGATCCACGCGTCAAAATCATTGCCAACCACTCGGTCGGCACAGACCATTGTGACATCCCTGCCCTTAACGAGCGCGGTATTACCGTTACCAATACTCCGGATGTTCTGTCGGACGCTACGGCAGAAATCGCATTCCTTTTGATGTTGGGTGCAGCACGACGCGCTGTTGAAGGTGATAGAATGGTGCGCGATGGAAAATGGGATTTTTGGTCACCTGCTTTTATGGTCGGCAAACAGGTTTCAGGGTCACGCCTTGGCATCATCGGCATGGGCCGTGTCGGGCAAGCGATGGCTAGAAATGCCCGAGGCTTTGGCATGGAAGTGCATTATTACAATCGCTCGCAGCTCTCAGCCGACAAAGAGCAAGGTGCGATATATCATGAGACTGTTGAAAGCCTTTTGCAGGTTTCTGACTTTTTGTCCCTGCACTGCCCGGCAACTCCTGAAACCACTGGCCTCATGAACCAAACGCGTTTTGCGCTGATGCCTGACGGTGCGGTGCTGGTCAATACGGCTCGCGGCGCATTGGTCGATGAGAACGCTCTCATTGAAGCGTTAAAATCAGGAAAGCTATCTGCCGCAGGTCTTGATTGCTTTGTAACAGAACCTGGCGGAAATCCTGCCCTTTCAGCCCATGACAATGTCTTCATGCTGCCCCATATAGGGAGTGCAACGGTTACAACGCGCGATGCCATGGGCTTTCGCGCACTGGATAATCTTGATGCATTTTTTAATGGCGCAACACCGAAAGACAAATTGTAAGATATGACAAAAACGATTGTTTGGTTCAGACAGGATTTACGACTTGAAGATAATCCTGCACTGAACTCTGCCTGTGAAAAAGGCGAGATCATTCCAGTTTTCATACTGGATGATACAGACCGCGAATTGGGCGGTGCTTCCAAATGGTGGCTTCATCACAGTTTGATTGCTTTAAGAAAAAGCCTTGGGGGTCTTGTGCTGCGCAAAGGCGACCCGCTGAGTATTTTAAAGAGCTTGCTCAATGAAACAAAAGCAGATGGAATCTACTGGAACCGAGGTTATGAGCCGCACATCGTTAAACGCGATACGGAAATCAAATCCAGCCTTGGAGATGACGGTCATGATGTCAAAAGCTTTCGCGGCTCTGTTGTGCGCGAACCTTGGGAAATAGAAACAGGCTCTGGCGGCCCATACAAGGTCTACACGCCTTTCTGGAAAGCAAATCTTGCCAAGGGTATTCCGGCCCCAATAGCGGCACCTAAAAAAATCGAACTTGCCTCTTACGATGCCGAGAGTGAAACTCTGGAAGATTGGAATTTACTCCCTTCCAACCCCGATTGGTCTGATGGCTGGCAAGACCTTTGGCAGCCTGGTGAAGAAGGCGCAATGAACCGTCTGAAAAACTTTCTGCGTGAAGGCATTCAGGATTACGGTGAACTGCGAAACCGCCCTGATCTGCCCAATGTTTCCAGACTGTCACCGCACATCCATTTTGGTGAAGTTTCGCCCAGACAAATTTGTAAAATTGCTCATGAAGATGCGGACGCAAATGCGAAATACTCAGGTGACGTGAAAAAGTTTGTTGCTGAGGTTGGCTGGCGCGATTTTGCAAATCACCTGTTATATCACTTCCCTGAAATCCCAACAAAAAACTGGAAACCAGCCTTTGACGATTATCCGTGGCGTGAAAGCGAAGCGGATTTGAAAGCTTGGCAAAAAGGCATGACCGGTTACCCAATGGTAGACGCAGGCATGCGAGAGCTGTGGCATACAGGCTATATGCACAACCGTATCAGAATGCTTGTGGGTAGTTTTTTAGTCAAACACTTGCAACTACACTGGAGCCATGGCGAAGCATGGTTCTGGGATACGCTATGCGATGCAGACCTTGCCAATAACACTGCAAGCTGGCAGTGGATTTCTGGTTCGGGTGCAGATGCTGCACCCTACTTCCGTATCTTTAATCCCATAAGCCAAGGGCCCAAGTTTGACCCCAATGGCGATTACGTTCGAAAATGGTGTCCTGAACTCAGCAAACTGCCAAACAAACTGCTGCACGCGCCTCACGAAGCGACATCTGCAGAACTGAGCAAAGCGGGTATTGAACTTGGAAAGACCTATCCAAAGCCCATGGTGGATCACAAAGAAGCGCGAGAATCAGCATTGGCAGGCTATGAAGCAGTAAAGTCTGCACAAGCCGAGAAAAATACTTGATTGTTTTACCAAGCTAAGTTAGCCAGAACAGCAACCGATATTAAAGCGCGGGTATGGCGGAATCGGTAGACGCAAGGGACTTAAAATCCCTCGACCATTTGGTCGTCCCGGTTCGAGTCCGGGTACCCGCACCAACAAAATCAACAACTTACCTTGATTTAACCATTTTCCGACCGTAGGATTTGTACTTACACAACTCTTACACAGTTTTTCACAGTATTTTTGACTGGAATCGGGATAT
>CALFBU010000325.1 GCA_937951455.1 uncultured Rhizobiaceae group bacterium | reverse complement strand
GGTCAAACTGCATGCTTGATTATGTCAGGCCTAGAAGAAACCACCGCCACGGTTCCACCAACCCTTTTTCTTTTTCTCACTATCGCCAGATTTTTCTTCTGATGCTTCAGAGTCGGTGTCCTGTGAGGGTTCAGAAGACGTTTCAGTAGTGTTTTCTACATTCGAAACTACAGTCTCTTCAGGCTTTTTGCGGCGTGTTGTTCGGCGAGGTTTAGGTTTTTCAGGCTCTTCAACCGGCTTTTGGCTTTCACTTTCCGAAGGGGCTTCTACTTCTGCAGGTTCAGCCGGCTTTGAAATTGGCGCTTTCCTGCGTACCGTAGAACGTGATTTCGATTTTGGTTGCTCTGCTTCTGCCTCTACAGTTGGTGTTGCTTCTACCGCATCAGATTTATTGGTAACTTCCTTGATTTGCGCAGCGCTTGTAGCTTGATCTGATTCAGTCGTGTCACCTGTCTGGTTTTCAGCATTGGTTTCTTCGCCATTACGACGACGCCCACCGCGCTTGCCTCTGCGGCGCTTCTTGCGTAGATTGTCATCATCATTATCGGTCTCATCAGATGATGTCTGATTATTTTCAGATGAATTATCTTCTGTTTCCGTTTGATTATCATCATCGTTATGCTTGCGACGACCACGGCCGCGTTTTTTACCGCGTGGTTCTTTTTCTTCTTCCGCAACATCGTCAGCGTCAACGGTTCCATTTTGGAAACCTACCGCCGTGGATTTGACTTCACCGGTTGCAAGTTCCCCTTTTTGGATGTCGAAATCCTGGCCTTTGATTTCATTGCTACCTTCAATCAAAATTGCCAGGCCATATCGGTTTTCAAGTTCGACGAGGGAGGTACGTTTGTGATTAAGAATATGCAAAGCAATGGAAGGTGTCGTTTTAATGATGGCATCATAACGATTGTGTTTGGAAACATGCTCTTCGATTGCACGGAAGACGTGCATAGCAATTGCTGAATCTGAACGCACGTGACCCGTACCGCCGCAAAGCGAACAGACGTCCATCGTGCTTTCCAGAACACTTGCTCTCATGCGTTGACGAGACATTTCCATGAGGCCGAAATGCGATATTCTTCCAACTTGTATGCGAGCACGGTCGTTCTTTAGCGAATCTTTGAGTTTCTTCTCAACAGCACGGTTATTGCGTTTTTCTTCCATATCAATGAAGTCAATGACAATAAGGCCAGCCAGATCGCGTAAGCGCAGCTGACGAGCAACTTCTTCAGCTGCTTCAAGGTTCGTCTGAAGCGCTGTGTTTTCAATGGAATGCTCACGTGTTGATCTGCCTGAGTTTACATCAACAGCAACCAAAGCTTCTGTTTGGTCTATGATCAGATAACCGCCAGACTTAAGCGTAACTTGAGGCGTAACCATTTTATCAAGCTGCGTTTCGACGCCATATTTGGCGAAGATAGATTGTTTGTCACGGTGAAGTTTCACTCTGTTCGTTGCATTTGGCATGAGCATGGTCATGAAGTCTTTTGCTTCCTGAAACCCTTGCTCACCAGCAACGACAACTTCGCCTGTGTCTTTGTCATATAAGTCACGGATTGATCGTTTAATAAGGCTGCCTTCTTCGTACACCAAACAAGGTGCAGAAGATGAAAGGGTCAGATTGCGGACTTGCTCCCACAAACGCATAAGGTAATCAAAGTCACGTTCAATTTCCGCATTTGTTCTTGACGCACCAGCTGTGCGTAATATTACGCCCATGCCTTGCGGAACATCAAGAGACGTGGCAACTGCTTTCAAACGCTTGCGGTCTGCTGCATTTGTAATTTTGCGAGAGATGCCACCACCGCGGGCGGTATTTGGCATTAATACAGAGTAACGACCGGCAAGTGACAGGTAAGTTGTAAGCGCTGCACCTTTGTTGCCGCGTTCTTCTTTAACAACCTGCACCAATAATACCTGACGGCGTTTGATGACTTCCTGAATTTTATAGTGACGTCTTTGGCGACGGGGTGGTGTAGGGACCTCTTCTAAGGCATCTTCCTGCCCCACTGACTCTACACCATCATTTGAATCCGTATCTAGATCATCATCAGCGTCTGATTCTTCAGTAGTTTCTTCTTCTGTGGCAGTTTCTTTTTTCTTGCGCGGATTGCGACGTGGCGCGCGCTTCTTTGGTTTTGGAGCTTCTTCTTCGGATGTTTCCTCAGATTTGGTTTCCTCTTCGCCGTTTGCTTCGCTTTCAGAAGTTTCTGGCTCTGCTTTTTTCTTAGGCGCTGCCTTTTTTCTGGTAGCCTGGCGTTTTGGTTTTTCCTCAGCTACGGGTTCGTCATTGGCTGTGTCGCTGTTTTCTTCCGGTTCATCTGCATCATCGGGAAGGGGTTCTGAGATGGAATCCATCTCCACCATGGCAGCCATTGTGGTTGGGTTACCATCGTCATCTTCTGAATTTGAAGTTTCTTCAGAAGATGTCTCTTCAACAGGCGCCTTTTTGCGACGTGTTGTACGGCGCTTCGGCTTTGGTGCTGGCTCTGGTTTTGCTTCAACAGCTTCATCAGAACTTTCCGCAGACGCTTCAGCTTCTTCTGTGACTTCAGGTTTTTTAGCAATAGGTGCTTTTTTACGGCGTGTGGAGCGACGCTTTGGCTTTTCTTCTGCTTCAGCCACAGCTTCTGACTCTGAAGTTTCTGCAATAGGCGAAGCATCAGCCTCATCCGCTTGCTGAATATTATCGTTATTATCTTCAGATTCTGCATTGTTATCTGTGTCAGAGTCTGCGTCTTGTGCTGCTTTTGATTTTCTTGAGCGACGACGACGTGGCTTTTTCCTTGGTTCTTCGTCTTCATCATCGTCAGATGAAGAGACGACCTCGACGACATTGTCTTCTTCTTCCTCAGCCTCGCGTGAAGCGCGAGCGTCTTCCGCTTCTGCTTCCAGCAAAGCTTGGCGGTCAGCCACTGGGATTTGATAGTAGTCGGGATGTATTTCGGAAAAAGCCAAGAAGCCATGACGATTGCCGCCATAATCAACAAATGCAGCCTGAAGTGAGGGTTCTACCCTTGTCACTTTCGCCAGATATATGTTGCCTCTTAGTTGTTTTTTCTCCTGTGATTCAAAATCGAATTCTTCAATTCTGTTACCGCGTACCACCGCTACCCGGGTTTCTTCCGGGTGGGATGCGTCTATTAGCATCTTGTTTGACATTTATTCTAATCTCCGCAGACTTTTGCTCCGGAACAAACAGCAATGCATACAGGAGGATTGTCAGGCGCTCGAGTAATTCCTGGCTACGGTTACGCAGCCTCTGTTTGAACCGATAAAAGTCTGGTAATGTGTGATGGAAGGAAGTTGGCTTGGAGTAATTTACAGGCTTTGATGCAAGTTCTTTTGAACTTTCATCTACCTTTTGTAAATTTTTCTCGTTAGTTGCCACGTTCTTCTTCCGCATCTGTTTTAATCGGGGCTGGTTAAAGTGCCAGCCAGTGAAGCGCTGTTGGGGATTTCTATATGTAAAATCACGCCTTAACGCTGTATTAGAGCCATTTGAGAGATTATGTCGTCAAACAGCACGAATCTTTTTCATCAAAATATCTAAAAGCCCCGCAGGTAGATACTCCAGTCAGTTATATTGACATATGCAATATGATTGAAAGGAACTTGATGACTCAATAGATAAGCAAAGTTTTGCAATACCACAAGTAAATTCGTTATGATGCGATTGTTTGTTGATTTTCAATCATATTAATCATGCAATTAACAAAGTGTCCTGCTAAAAGAAAAGCATGCGCCTGATTCATTTTTCATATTTGATTTTGATCGTTTTCTTGTCGTCTTTTGTGCCTTCGTTTGGACAGGAGCAGATTAACAATCTTCCCGTAGCCTTCTCAGGAAGTATTGCGGGGGATACAGCAAGTACCAGGTTCTTTATTGATTTTGATCAAAACCTATCTTTCAAAACTACCTACATGGACAAGCCAAATCGTATCATCATCGATTTGGATGAGTCTGTTTTTAATCTTGGTCAAGAAAACAAGCTTGAACCACGCGGTTTAATCTCTGCCGTTCAATATGGCAGGATATCGCAAGGGCGTTCCAGAATTGTGCTGACACTCTCAGCTCCAGTGGAAATTATAAAGTCCTCACTTAAAAAACGTCTAGATGAAGAAAGCTATCGGTTTTTGCTTGATATGGACTCAACAGACGAGGCGACTTTTGAAAATTTGTTGAGAGAACAAAAAATTAGGTCTCAATCTTCTAGTAATTTGGCGGTTAAAGGTGACCGCGTTGCACCTGTTCAGAAAAAGGACGGTCGTTTTACAATTGTTATAGATCCTGGACATGGGGGGATTGATGGTGGCGCTGTGGGCAAAAACGGAGCTCAGGAAAAAGACATCGTTTTTGAATTTTCAAAAGTTGTGAGGGAAAAATTACAGGATATTGGTCCATTTGATGTGTTAATGACAAGAGAAGAAGACAAGTTCATGTCTTTACGTGACCGGCTTGAATTCAGTCGGCGTTCCAAGGCGGATTTGTTTGTTTCCATTCATGCTGACTCTTTACGTCAGAGATTTGTGCGTGGTTCAACCATTTATACACTTTCAAAAAAAGCATCCGATCAACTGTCGGCAAAATTAGCCGAAACTGAAAATAGTGCTGATCTGGTTGGCGGACTTGCTGTTGAAGAAGAAGTTGAGGCTGTTGCAGACATTCTGGTTGATCTGACCACTAGTGAAACAAAACGCTTTTCAAGAAGATTTTCCAGCCTTCTGGTTAAAAACCTTGGTTCTGAAATCAAGCTTATCAAAAACCCACAAAGGTCTGCCGCATTTGGGGTTTTAAAAGCACCTGAGGTTCCAAGCGTTTTGATTGAGCTTGGATATTTGTCAAATGTGGAAGATGAGCGCCTTTTACAAAGCCCTGAGTTCAAGGCCAAGGCAGGGCAGGCGATAGCCAATTCTGTATTGGATTTTTTTCGACCTAGAATGCGATAGCTAAGAGCTTGGTGGCAAAACTGCAACAACGAATTTTTTTGTGATGAATTCAAGCCATTTCTGTCAAAATATGATAAAGATATTGGCGAACATCATATTGTTTCCTTATTTAAGGAACACTGGTTGTTCGATTTTGATATGAATAGTTCTGATTTGCTGTTTGTGTTCATGGGTTAACATATTGTTTGTGTGGAATAAAATCATATGCTTTTAAGAATTTTTGGCTATTTGTTTGGAATGGGTATGCTATTGGCTATTCTTGTTGTTGCAGGAATCGCTTGGTATTTGCATGATATGTCCAAAGACCTTCCCGATTATGAAGTCTTAAATGCTTACGAGCCGCCTGTGACGACACGCATACATTCTGGCAACGGTTCGTTGATGGCAGAATATGCCCGCGAGCGTCGATTATACTTACCTATCCAGGCCATTCCCGACACAATAAAAGCTGCCTTTCTTTCTGCCGAAGATAAGAATTTTTACAAACATGGTGGTGTAGATCCCACTGGTATTGCACGTGCTGTCGTTACCAATATCAAAAATTACGGTTCTGGACGTCGTGCGATTGGCGCTTCTACCATTACACAACAGGTTGCGAAAAATTTCCTTCTTTCCAGTGAACGTTCGATAGACCGCAAGATAAAAGAAGCACTTTTGTCGATGCGCATTGAATCTGCATATTCAAAAGACCGCATTCTGGAACTCTATTTGAATGAAATTTATCTTGGATTGAGTGCATATGGCGTTGCTGGTGCCTCTCTAACTTATTTCAACAAATCTGTTCATGAGGTTGAGTTGCACCAGGCAGCCTATTTGGCAGCGCTTCCCAAAGCGCCGAGCAATTATCACCCTTTCCGTGATACAGAAAGGGCATTAACTCGCCGTAACTGGGTTTTGGACCGTATGGTTGAAAATGGTTATGTTACGCGCGATGAGGCTGAGGAAGCAAAAGCCAAAGACTTGGATGTAAATCCAAGAAGAGGCTCTTCTTATCTTGCATCATCCGAATATTTTTCTGAAGAAGTCAGACGCGAAGTTGTTGATCGCTATGGCGAAGATGCCCTTTATGAGGGTGGCTTGTCTATCAGAACGACGCTTGATCCAATTTTGCAAAGAAAAGCACGCAAGGCTTTACATGAAGGTTTGATCGCTTTTGATATAAAGCGTGGCTTTAGAGGGCCATTGCAAAATATTGAAGTGGGCGATGATTGGGGTGTTGCACTTAAAGATATCGATGCTCTTAGAGATGTTCCTGAATGGAAACTTGCTGTTGTTTTAGGGGTAGACAAGGGGTCTGCCACCGTAGGTATTCAACCAGGCAAAAAAGCATCGGGAAAACTCAAGGACAATCGTCGTATTGGTACTATTGCGCTAGCAGATATGAAGTGGGCGCTTCGGGTTCGCATCAAGGATGACAAGCGCACAGCCAAGGGTGTAGATGGTGTTCTTAAGGTTGGTGACGTGATCTATGTGGAGCCGGTTGGTGAAGATCTCGCCACCACTTCACGTTTTAAATTACGTCAAAATCCAGAGGTTTCTGGTGCTCTTGTTGCCATGGATCCGCATACAGGACGTGTGTTGGCGATGGCAGGTGGTTTTTCTTTTGCTGACAGTCAGTTTAATCGCGCGACACAAGCTTTCCGTCAGCCAGGGTCTTCCTTCAAGCCCTTTGTTTATGCTGCGGCACTTGATAATGGCTATACACCGTCCTCGGTAGTGCTTGATGGCCCTATTCGAGTTGACCAAGGTGGCGATTTAGGGATTTGGGAACCAAAGAACTATGGGGGCAAATTTGCTGGTCCTTCTACACTGCGTTTGGGTATTGAAAAATCCAGAAACCTGATGACCGTTCGGTTGGCCAAAGATATGGGCATGCCTCTGGTTGCACAATATGCTGAACGATTTGGCATTTACGATGAAATGCTTCCTGTGCTTTCAATGTCACTGGGTTCTGGTGAAACTACCGTTATGCGCATGGCTGCTGCTTACTCGGTTCTTGCAAATGGTGGTAAGGCTATCAAACCATCCTTGATTGACCGAATTCAGGATCGGTATGGCAAAACAATTTTCAAGCATGAACAGCGTGTTTGTAGCGACTGTAACGCGCAGACTTGGGACGGGCAGCAAGAGCCGGTTTTGGAAGACGACCGCGAGCAAGTGCTTGACCCAATGACAGCTTATCAAATGACCTCCATCATGGAGGGCGTTGTAACACGTGGTACTGCGCCTGTGGTGAAAGAGCTTGGTGTTCCGGTTGCAGGTAAAACGGGTACAACTAATGATGAAAAAGACGCATGGTTTGTTGGTTATACGCCAGATTTGGTGACCAGTGTCTATGTCGGTTTTGATAATCCGACACCGATGGGTAAAGGCAATTCCGGTGGCGGATTGGCAGCTCCGATTTTTACCAATTTCATGAAAGATGCTTTAGATGGCAAACCTAAAGTTGATTTCCGTGTTCCTAAAGGTATTAAACTAATTCCGATTAATCGCAAAACCGGATTGCTTGCAAAAGCTGGCGGTGATGGTGTGATCATGGAGGCCTTCAAACCTGGTACTGCGCCACCTGACCGTTATTCAGTAATCGGTTTTGAAGGCGGTGCCATATCGGATGCCATTAGAAAAACAGTATCTCCAGCAGCACAGCGTGCTGTTATCGGTGGCACAGGCGGTCTATACTAGAAATCTTTTTACGAGTTGCGAAAAAAATTACTCTGAATTTACATAATCCTTCCCATTGGGTTTGGGCTGGGTTAATAAGTTTATGAATGATCATCCACTTTATAAATTAGAAGTATCCCATGACAGAACTTGTAGAAGCACGCATTGCAGATCCAAAACGTTTTATCGCAGGCAGTAAAGATGATTGGGAGGTCATTATTGGACTAGAAGTTCATGCGCAGGTTTCCTCCAATGCCAAACTGTTTTCCGGTGCATCTACGCAATTTGGTTCCGAGCCTAATAGCAATGTTTCTCTGGTCGATGCCGCAATGCCAGGCATGTTGCCAGTTATAAACCAAGAGTGTGTTGCGCAAGCCATACGCACGGGCTTGGGTTTAAATGCAGAGATTAACCTTCGATCGGTGTTTGACCGCAAAAACTATTTTTATCCCGACCTTCCACAAGGCTATCAGATTTCGCAGTTCAAGGATCCGATTGTGGGTGAGGGTACGAT
>CALFBU010000324.1 GCA_937951455.1 uncultured Rhizobiaceae group bacterium | reverse complement strand
AGCTTTAGATAAACTATCGTCGACATTAATCCCGGTAGCGGATGGCGGTGTTCTGTCTCAAAAAGGATGTGTTGATTATTCCGTCGGCAAGGGTGTTGCACCGGGTGTGTTTGTGATTGCGGATATGTCTCATCCTCGCATTACCGAACGTATGGAAGATTTGAAGATGGGCAAGGGCCCATATTTTACCTTCCATCGTCCTTTCCATCTCACTTCGCTCGAAGTCCCCCTCACCTGTGCGCGTTCTGTGCTTTACGGTAAAGCGGACATGGTGCCACTTTCAAAACCTGTTGCGGAAGTCTGCGCCTTGGCGAAAAAGGATTTGGCCGTTGGCGATGTCCTCGATCAGATTGGTGAATATACCTACCGTGCCTGGGTTCTGCCAAAGGCAGAAGCGGTTAACGCTGAAGCTCTGCCTGCGGGTCTCTTGGAAAAAGCAATTGTTACATCCGCCATCAAGAAGGGCGAATTGATTAGTTACAAGAATGCGAAAGTGGCTGAGGGCTCGAAAATTGCAGCTTTGCGCGCTAAACAAGATGCCATGGTAGCGGCTCTGTAAACTGATGCAACTCACGCCCGAAGAACTCGAACGCTACGCTCGCCATATTGTCATGGCGGATATTGGCGGTGCGGGTCAGCAAAAACTCAAGGCTGCAAAGGTTCTGGTTATTGGTGCTGGCGGGCTCGGTTCGCCCGTGCTGCAATATTTGGCGGCAGCAGGCGTTGGCACATTAGGCGTTGTCGATGATGATGTGGTCTCGCTTTCCAATCTCCAACGCCAAACCATTCATACAACGCAAGCGCAAGGTAAGCTTAAAGTCGAGAGCGCGAAGGCGTTTCTCTCTTCCCTTAATCCGCATGTAAAAATTGAGGTGCATCCTGTTAGACTAACTGACGCTAATGGCGATGATCTTGTAAGCCAATACGATCTGGTTGCGGATGGCTCTGATAATTTTGAAACGCGATATCTATGCGCTGATTTATGTGAAAAACATCAAAAGGTTTTGGTGACAGCAGCCGTTGGTCAATTCGATGCCTCCCTGACCACGCTCAAACCGCACCTTAAAGATGACGAGGGAAATCTATACCCTCGCTACCGCGATATTTTTCCGCAACGCCCCGCCGAAGGGCTACTCCCAACATGTGAAGAGGCTGGTATTCTGGGCGCTCTGACAGGCGTTATCGGATCCATGCAAGCCTTGGAAGTGATTAAGGAAGTAACCGAAACAGGTGATGGCCTTGCAGGCAGATTGTTGCTCTATGATGCCAAGTCAGCACGTTTTCAGGAAATAAAATACGCAAGACGCTAGGTCATCAGAGGCGTATTCAATAGCTTTTTCAAGACTGGATGTGAGTATGTTCTGTTAATTGTCACCGCATAAAAAGGCTCACTAATGTCGAGAGCAAATGGCGCCGTTGCGATTTTTCCCGATTTTATTTCATCTGCGAATACAACCGACGGCGCAATTGCCAAACCTGCGCCCTCTCTCGTTATCAAACGCACCATGGCCATGTCATCGACATTCGTCATAACGCGTGGGACGATACCAAGTCTTGTCGAAAGGCTTGCAAATGCAGACCGAATGGCGCTGTCATTGGGCAAGATCAGAGGTGCTTTTTGCAGCATGTCTTCCAAGGTTTCATATTTCAAAAGATGCGGCAGGCCATGAATACAGACCGGCTGTTCGGATATGCGCTGAGCAGCAAATTGCGTATTTTCTTCTCCTACAGGCAGTTCGGTTGTTAGCACGACATCCAAAGAGAGCGAACGCAAGTCATCCAATAAAGTCAGTGTGTTTCCAGATTTCAAAGTAATTTCCAGGTTTTTCTCTCCAAAAGCAGGTTTTAGAAAAGCCATTTGAAAATTTCGTGAAAGCGTTGAAAGCGAGCCAACACGCAAAACCGGCAAGGTTGTTGAGCTTCGCTTCAGTGTTGCCAGTAATTCTTCACCACTGCTGAAAATGCGATCTGCATAATCAAGCGTAATGCGCCCGACCTCCGTTAAAACAAGTTTACGACCAATGCGTTCAAACAAGGGACTGCCCAATCGTTCTTCCAGATTTTTAATCTGAATGGATATGGCAGATTGTGAAATGTTTAATCTTTCGGCGGCGTTGCTGAGATTGCCCTCATGCGCAACTTCGCGGAAATATCGTAAATGATGATAATTAAGCTGCTCCATACATATATTTTATAGAACATTTTTATAAAAAAGATATATTTTTTATTATAATTTAAATGACCTATTTAAATGGCAATCGAAAGCCATACCCACAATAGGACCCATGATATGGAATTTATCACAGAGATAGTATCTACAATTATCACTCAGTTTCAAAAGCCAACCTTGGCCTTTCTAATCGGAGGCATGTTGCTTGCCGCATTTGGGAGCAAATTTGAAGTCCCGGAACCTGTTTATAAATTTATCGTAATCCTGCTGCTTATTAAGGTTGGTCTGGGTGCTGGGATGTCGATCCGCGAGGCGGATTTTATCTCCTTGCTTGTG
>CALFBU010000323.1 GCA_937951455.1 uncultured Rhizobiaceae group bacterium | reverse complement strand
ATTACGCCTTCACCTGTTCATACCGAGCAAGACATTATGCATTTGGTGGACGCGCTTTCAGAGCTTTGGTCACAATGTGCGCTATCTCGTGCAGTTGCATAGTTTTTGAGGAATATTTAAAAGAATACCGTTATGCTAGATGAAGTTTTATACCTGACACCTGATGCGCCTGATGGCCCGGATCAAGAGGCTATGGATTCGTGTGACTTGTCGCCGACTAATCCCCCTATCATGATCCCTGGCATTAATGCGGACGATACGCTCTATCCAATAGAGAAAATCCAGGCACATATTGAAGGCGCACATCATTTGGCGCTTTCTGTATTTATCTTTGATGGTGATGAGCTTCTAATCCAACGACGCGCCTTTGAAAAATATCACTGCGGCGGCCAGTGGGCAAATACGTGTTGTACGCATCCCCATTTTGGAGAAGATATCGAAACAGCTGCGCACCGAAGACTGACGGAAGAGCTTGGCTTTTCGGTTCCGGTTGAAGAAAAACTAATCGTTGAATATTCTGCCAATGTCGGTGGCGGGCTATGGGAGCGTGAGCGTGTTCACATGTTCAGAGCTGATGTCAAAAAAGCTGATATCCGAGAAAACCTGAACCCTGAAGAAGTTTGCGAAATCAAATGGGTTACGGGTGAAGCTTTGAAAAAAGATATGGCCAGGAACCCTGCTGATTATACGCCGTGGTTCAGAATTTATCTTAATCGCTATCCTGATTTGAACTTCTAAAGTTTTCAGTCCAGAATTTCTTCATTCCACTTATCGTTGGAATGAGTTGCGGTACTTGCTTTTGATAAGCACGGTATTCGTCTCCAAATCGCATGACGAGATCTCTTTCTTCAAGCCAAACAATCAAGAATAGTCCAGCTATCGAAAGCAGCCCAATTAAATAGGCGCCCGCATAATTGCTCATCAGGCACCATCCGGCGACACCGATAGCAACCATCAGATATCTTGGGTGACGGACAATCGCAAAAGGCCCATCCTGAATAAGCTCTATCTTTTGATCGGTGACCTCGGGAACACCCGCAAACGTTTTGAAATCAAGATGTTTCTTAACAGGCTTCCAAAGCACATACGACGCGATGTATATGAGAGTTCCCATAACAAACAACAGCAGGTTTAACCCCAGATCAGCGCCCAGTAAACTTATGCGATATGACCATGCTAAAAGTATCACTACCAGAATAAAAAAGCCTGCAAATGAATAGGCCATTTCAGGACTGCGTTTGCGCCATTGTTTTGATCCGCCATGAATAACCACCCAGAAGGTGATGACCACCGGCATGATGACAATTAGCACAAGTCCTAAAAAATATCTAAATTCATCCATGCTAAAATGACCTGTCAAAATGCACTTCAAGGGCTATATTATTTTGCATGATATCATGTCCAATGTTATATTGAAGCTCAAAGATAATATAATTGATTCAATACGTTAAATAATATGAATGACCCAACGATTCAGCAGATAATCGAAGGCATGCCTTCACGTTTCAATCCACAAGCGGCCCCTGGGATTGATGCTATATTGCAATTTAAACTTTCAGGCAATGAAGGTGATGTGTTCTTCGCAAAGATACAAAATGATCAGTGCGAGCTACATCGTGGTGAACATGAGAACCCAACGCTTACCCTTAAAATGTCTGCCAGCACCTATGTTGATATGGTGATGGGCCGCATTACCGGTCAAGAGGCTTTTTTTAAGCGTAAATTATTCTACAAGGGTCCTATCGCCTTGGCTGTAAAGCTAAACAGATTTTTCAACCCACCAGAATTCAACTAAACTTTCTCTAATCAAGAGACACAAAAAGGCACCTCATGGAGGTGCCTTTTTCAATTCTTCTATCCGCTATCGTTTAGCGAATGTTGGTGCCACTTTCGTGCAACACACCGTGTTTGATTGCCCAAGCTGACCAATCATCGACCACTGTGCCAGTTAGCAAGATGCCGATACCACCGGTTAAGGTTGTTAACATTGCAAACCACCATGCCCAACGGTGAATGGATTCCATGGTCGCGTTGAAGCCCATGGTCCATCTCCAGAATAGCGCTGCACGCTCAGATGCGGTACCACGATTGGTGATCTGCTCAATCTCACGCTCACCACCATAGCGGCTTACTGCAAGAATTGTCGCTCCATGCATCGCAAATAACAATGCTGAACCGTAAAGGAACACAATAGATAAAGCGTGGAATGGATTATAGAACAAGTTCCCGTAAATCAGCGAGAAGTTGTTTGTCCAATCCAGATGCGAGAACACACCATATGGAACTGCTTCGCTCCAGCTACCCATAAGTACAGGACGGATAAAGCCAAGTACAAGGAACAACCAGATTGCTGAAGCAAAGGCGATTGGAACGTGCATTCCAAGGCCCAAAGCTTTTGCACGACGGTAAGTTCTCAACCACCAGGTTAGAACACTGACTGTCAGGAAGAAGCCTACAATCATAAACCAACCACCCTCTTGTAGAGGAGGTAACACCGTCAAACCATAAGAAGGTGCTGGCGGATCAAGTGACAGCCAGAACAATTGTCTGACAAACTGCACAGGATCGTAATCAACCTGTGCCCAGAAGTTAAGGCCGATGATATTAAAGGCCAACAGGAATGAAATCAGTGAAATCACACCTAGGGTTCCCAAATAGATAGGCCCAATTTGAGCATTGCCTATTTTACCAGCCCAATAACTTAGAAAGCCTTTTCCAATTCTCGGGTCATCGCCCCTTGGTAGAGGGATGCCCATTTCTGGTTCTCCCTGTACCTGGATGGCTGTGAAGATGTTTTGATATTCTCTCATGACTCATCTTCTCCTTATTCGTCTAAGTATGGCAGATCGCCAATTTCACGGACCAGATCATCCTGTGGGAAGACCGGCAATTCAAGCCACCATGTCCACCAGTCGCTCCAGGCGTCTACCCAGAATGGACCAGAGATGATGATACAAACGGCACTCCAAAAAACAGCGTTCAAAGCCAAGAACAGACCAACGCGGTGAATGCCGAGTGTCCCTACTGAGTAACCGATAAAGTCTCTGAAATATGTATCTTCATGTTCAGGTGTTTTTACTTCTTGCCCTTTGGGGGGATTTGTTGAAGAAAGAACCAAACCACCGTGCAAAGCGAGCGCAAGGGTCGTTGTAAAGAAGAATGTAATCGCAATCATATGCGCTGGATTGTAATGGAAATTACCATACGCATATCCAACGTTATTGACCCACTCCAGGTGAGAATAAATCCCGTATGGGAAGCCGTGGCTCCAGCCGGATTCACCACCATCAGCAATATACATAAAGATTGGACGTATAATATTGAGGGTTACGAAAGCAAGGATTGCAACACTGAACGCGAAAGGTACGTGATATCCCATACCGAGCTTGCGGCAAATTTCTACTTCACGCAGCGCCCATGATATGAAGGCAAATGTCCCGCAGAAGGTTATGATTTGCCATAAACCGCCTTCTCGCATGGGTGCCATCGACAAGCCGTATTCGGCTTCAGGCGGGCTGATGTTAATCTGCCATATGTTCCAAGTGTCTCCCAAAGATGCGCCATAAATAATGAGCGCCGTGCCAAGGGTTGTAAAAAATATTGTGAGCACGCCAAAAAATCCGACGTAAAAGGGTCCTGCCCAAAAATCGAACAGGTCACCACCCAGTAACGTGCCTCCACGGACACGGTATTTTCGTTCGAAGCTTAATAAGGCCATGGGCCATCTCCAAAAAGTGTTTATTTCGTTTAGGTTTTCAGCAGGCGGAAAAAATAGTTCCGCCTGCTGAGATCGGTAGTGACATTACCCAATCAGCTTTTCAGCTGGCATAACTTCAGAAACTGAAGCTAATGAGTTTACGTCAAACCAGTTGTATCGCTCAGTGCTTAGCAAGATGAAGTGAATCAAAATTGCAAGCGTGAACAAAAAGACAGCCAATGCTACAAGCACGCGTCGCGGATCGAAAAAGAGCCAAATTTTATACATGATTCATTTTCTCCTTAAACGAGCGCTGAAATCATTGATGAAATATTTTCCATCAGTGAAGACGTTGTTGCACTGCCATCATTGTAGAGCCACGGACGCCATAGGTGCACAAGAACATGTGCGCCAAAAGCCCAACCTGTAAAAGCAATAGTGCTTTTCATGAAAATCCGATGGAACTCGCGAGCCTCACCACTGGTTAAACCAGTCATGGACCCAGTTTCGGGACTAGCCATAGAAACCTCCTAGTCTCAGCCTTTCGGCCATTACCGCGAAACAACCCTGCGGCCAGGTCTGGTTCACTTGAACCAATATTCCTCCAAGGTTAAGTGGAGAAATCTCGAAGAACTAAACGATAAATTCGCTTAGTATTTGAAAGCGTAGCCAACCACTGCATGCGCAGTTTGTCTGGCTTCTTTCCAAATGGATTCAGGAAATTTTTTCCCTGTTAGTTTTGCAAACCCCAGCGCAACCAATGCAACAAACATAAGCAGGGCAACGAGTGCATTGCGTAGGACGGTTTCGCCCATTGTTGCGCCGTGTGCTGGCGTTGCTCTATCGAAATCAGTTACTGACATTTGTATTCCTCCTGATTGAATTCTTGATTTGAAAAGTCATCATGCGACCTTTCTTGAAATTGTATTGCTTGAAGCCATGACGCGATCAGCGGTGACCCGCTCTTCGCCTTTGTCAAAAGCGTCCTGCTCGACTTTGTCACGCAAGGTTTTTGCTGCTGAGATGCGAACAAGAATAGGCTCTTTATCGATCACTTCATCCAGTTTGACGCGGGCATCACTGTCCCAAGGCAAGGTATTTTTTGCTTGTGCCGGGGAAGCCTCAGCTGTGGCATCCATCTGACTTTGAAGCGGTAAAATATTAAACAGCACATCAAAGAGTGAATTACAGATTTCCTGTATCAGATAGCTTGAGCCCGAATAGCCCATGAAGGGCGTGCCAATGTGCCTTCTGATCGCAGCACCTGGAAACGATGCTGGCATAAAGGTTGATCGTGACCCCTGATCTGCCAAATACATACGCTCGTTATAGGAACCGAAAACAATCATTGGCGATTTTTCTGCCAACAGATCTTGTACTTCCTGATTGTCTGTTTTCTTGCCCGCAATGCGTGAAACGGCAAAACTACACGGCATGCCCATTTCTTCTTCGAGGAAGTTTTTCATGCCCCGTGTGTAAGTCTCGTTAGCAACGATCGCAAAGCTGACTGTACCCAGAAAGTCTTGCGTAACCGAACGCCACAAATCCCACATCGGTTTTAGGGTTGTGTGCTTTTCCTGCTCAATGAACGGCTCTGGGTCCAGACCCAGCATGTCTCCCAGCTTTCTCAGGAATGCTGTTGTTGAATGAATGCCCATAGGCGCTTGTAGATAAGGTCTATCCAGCGTCTCACACAGCAGTCTGCCAAACTCACGATACATGCAAACGTTAGCTTCTGCCTGTGGCAGCTTGTTGATATCAGCCAAGTGGGAACCAAGGGGAAATGTCATGTTCACCTCGGCGCCAATGCCTTCAATCAAGCGGCGAATTTCAGCAAGGTCTGATGGCATGTTAAACGTGCCATACATTGGACCAATAATATTCACCTTAGGCTTTTCACCTTCTTTGCGCTCTTTGAGAGCGGGTATTTTGCCCTTCTTGGGTCCGAACTCAGTCCAGAGCCACTTGAGGGCGCGATCAGCAGACTGCCACTGATCCTCATCGATTGTGCGCGGCAGGAAGCGCTGAACATTAGCGCCTTCCGGTGTTACACCACCGCCAATCATTTCTGCAATGGAACCAGTGACTACCACGGCGGGAAGATCAGGATCGAGTGTTTTGCGAGAACGTCGCATGGCACCCTCTGTACCGTGTTGGCCAAGTTCTTCTTCTCCAAGACCCGTCACTACGATGGGAAGCTCATGAGGGGGTAAGGCATCCGTATAGTGAAGGACCGAAGTCACTGGTAAGTTTTCGCAACCAACAGGGCCATCGATGATTACCTGCAATCCCTTGATTGCGGTAAAGGCATAGACTGCACCCCAGTAACCCCCAGCGCGGTCGTGATCTAAAATCAATGTCATGATCCAACGGCCTCCCCTGAGTCTACTGCATTAGCTGCGCGAGCTGCCTTGGCTGCATATTTCTTTTTAAATTGAGGGCGATCTTCCGGCATTTTTTCCCAAACGCCAGCGGTATGGCCTGTGCCAACACCTTCAAAAAACTCCGTCATCGCTTCAAAGCGAGATTTGTTAGCCATGGCTGTATTGATAACTGTTGCCAGAGACCCTGCACCTGCTGGCCCCATCAAGGGACGTGCAGAAATCAAATTGGTGAAGTAAAGAGCGGGAATGCCTTTTTCCTTGGCCTTTTGAACAACCGGTGTCGTTCCTATGGCAAGATCAGGATTAAACTCTTCCATTGCAGCGCAATCATCTTCAAGAGACGCACGGAATTTAACATGCACGCCTTTTGACTCAAGCCAGACACGGTCATCTTCCGACCAACGTGTTGCAGGACAAGCAGTACCCACATAGCGAACATCAGCACCGCTCTCAATTAAGAGGCGTGCCACAAGCAATTCAGAACCTTCATAGCCTGAGAGCGTAATGCGACCGTTGATTGGCGTTGCGGATAAAGCTTCCTTAATCGCAGGCAAGAACATGTTCTTAGCTTTTGCAATGTCAGCTTCGCTGACATTGCAGCTTTCGCCAATTTTTTGTAGCCAGCTTTCAGTTCCCTCAACACCCACCGGTGCAGAACCCACAACCTTGCGACCGATTGCTTCAAACTGACGTATTGATGCCGTGTAGAAAGGGTGGATTGCAGCAACGGCGCCACAATCAAGCGCAGAATACAATTCGCGCCACTCGCGAGTTGGGACGACAGTTCCCGCTTCAAGCCCCATTGGCTCCAACATTGCGCCAATACCCATTGGATCTGCGGGGAACATCTCGCCCAGCATTGTTATGCTTGGCTTACCACTTTCAGATTTGTTTTCAGGCGCTTGCACAGGCCCTGCTGAAGCTTCTTCACGGGCGTATTTAAGCATTGCACCGGCCAGAACATCTTTTGCTTCTGCATGTGTTGGAATACCGAACCCTGGCACATCAATCCCGACAATGCGCACGCCATCAATGGATTTTGGCAACATTTGTAGCGGCACACCCGATGCGGTTGGCACGCAAAGACTTGTGACAACGATACAATCATATTTGGCAGGGTCTGCCATTTCATGCACTGCATCACGAATGTCTTCGTAAAGCTTGCCTGTCACTAGGCTCTCACTATCAAATGGCACATAGCCAACAGTGCGACGCGCACCATAAAAGTGGGATGTGAACGTAAGACCATAAACACAACAGGCCGAGCCCGATAATATGGTTGCTGTACGTTTCATGCGCAGCCCTACTCTTAAAGAGCCAAAGGCTGGGCACATGCTTTGGGGTTGGTCGTGTGGGCCTTGCGGATAATCTTCGGCATATTGACCGAGAATTTCTGATTTACCAGCTTTCTTGGCTGCAGCCATCATTTGATCGGCGCCTGCATGACAACCCATGCCATCACCATGGGCTTCAGTAGCCTCTGGCGTTAGCACGACTTCGCTTTCAGCTTCAGCTGAGCGGTCGTCGATATGGTTTAGGTCTTCAATCATTACTGGCTCACACTTTGTCGTAAACGACTTCAAGAGATTCGGTTGTAATTATGGATGGGTCGCACATGTCTTCTGGTTGTGCAGGCTCCAGCACCCAATCAGCACCTGTCTGACTTGCAGCGAACAATCCTAGCAAACCATCTTGATCAAGCGGTGTTGGTTGACGCGGGGTTGAAGTCATCATGTTTTGAGCAAGGTCAGAGAACATAGGACCCCAAGGGCCTTCAGGATCACCAACAATTTGATAATTGGCTGACTTGCGACGAATGTCTTCATCTTGTGGAATTGCAGCAAGGACAGGGATATTTACGGCCTTGGCAAATGCAGCCGCCTCACCTGTGCCATCGTCTTTATTGATGAGCATCCCAGCCACACCCACATTACCACCAAGCTTGCGGAAATATTCAACGGCAGAACAAACGTTGTTAGCTACATAAAGCGATTGCAGATCATTTGACCCGACCACGATAACCTTTTGACACATGTCACGGGCAATCGGCAGGCCGAAACCGCCACAGACCACATCGCCAAGAAAATCGAGCAGTACATAATCAAAATCCCACTCGTGGAAGCCGAGCTTTTCAAGGAGTTCGAAACCATGAATAATACCGCGACCACCGCAACCGCGACCTACTTCAGGGCCCCCAAGTTCCATGGCAAAAACACCATCGCGCTTGAAACATACGTCTGAGATTTTAACATCTTCACCAGCAGCTTTTTTTGCTGCCGAAGTTTCAATGATTGTTGGGCAGGACTTACCACCGAAAAGCAGGGATGTTGTATCCGATTTCGGATCGCAACCGATGAGTAAGACTTTCTTGCCGTTACGCGCCAGATTGTAGGAAAGGTTTGCTAGAGAAAAACTCTTGCCGATACCGCCCTTACCATAGATGGCAATCACTTGCGTTTCTTTTGTAATTTCACCTGTATGAACCGGATCCGGCTCTTGTGCTGCCTCATCCTTTAAAAAATCATACATGTTTACATCGTTCGCTTCGCGCCCCTCAGCGCCAGGCTTATTTGCACTATCTTCGATCATTGTTTTTCTTCCCAGTTAAAAACCATTTTCAGACACTCAGGGTCACTGAATGCAGTCTCATACGCTGCCGCTGCATCACTTGGTGCAGCATGATGCGTGATCAGATTTTCGAACGACAAACCCCCCTCGCCCGTAAGACGATTAATTGCCTCCAGATCCTCAGGCTTCCATTCTGCCGCTATTCGAATAACGGCTTCTTTCATGAACGCTGATGGAAATGCGAAATCTACGCGTTTTGAGTAAAAGCCCGCCAATGTGATTTCACCGCGTGGCGTTAGATGTTTAATGAGCGAGTCGAGAATGTTGCTAGATCCGCTAACATCAATGACGGATTGATATTGCGAGCCTTCATCTTGCGAAGGGTCGATGACACGAAAGCCTTCTGAATTATCACGGCGAATTGGATTGGTTTCCCAAATAACAGGAGCTTCACCGCCAAGCGCCAACGTGATGCGCGCTATTAAGCGACCCAACACACCATTTCCTACAATGAGTTGCGGTAGATGGTTTTGATTAACGGCAATGGCATGATGTGCCGTTGCGGCCAGGGCTGATAGCAAAGCCTGCGCGCCCATGGCCTCATCCACGTGAACAGCTTTTTGCGCATCGACAACCAGATGCGAAGCTGAACCTCCAAAAAGTCCATGCACTTCCTTGTATGCTGAACAGCCCGGGACAAATACACGCTCGCCGATACGATGTTTATTAGCGCCCGTTGCTTCGACAACTTCACCAACCGTTTCGTATCCTGGTACAAGCGGATATCCCATTCCTGGAAATGGCGGCATTTCGCCAGTCCACAACAGTCTTTCTGTGCCAGTGCTAATGCCACTCCAAAGTGACTTTACCACCAAGTCATCACTTCCAGGGTTATTTAACTCTGTGTGATCGACGACCAGACTGCCTGGCTTTTCAAATATGATGGCTTGCGCCTTCATCTCATTCCCAATCTATACGCATACAACGTTAAAAAAGATGGGCTCCCTATCTGTCATATTATTTGGACATAAAATATTGTCAAGCTAGTCTTACGCTTTATGTTGTTATTATTGTCATTTTTGGGCCAGGAGAATGCTGGTAATGAGTGGTGCACGGGTATTTTTTGTGTGAATGGAAGAAAAACCAGCTTGTTTAAGCATGTTTTGCAAAACCTCCGGTGAACGTGGGCGCCCGCTTCCCATGGCATAGAGGTAAAAATTAAAATAGGCATCTGAGATTCTATGCGCAG
The DNA here is from genome assembly GCA_937951455.1 of uncultured Rhizobiaceae group bacterium. Lineage (GTDB taxonomy): Bacteria > Pseudomonadota > Alphaproteobacteria > Rhizobiales > Rhizobiaceae > JAALLB01. The sequence continues at coordinate 7,787 of CALFBU010000323.1, read as the reverse complement.
AATCGCCTGTAGACATGGGTTCGCAAACGATCAATGCACCACCAGGCTCTAAAGCCTGATGTACTGCCTTGAGTATTTTCATCACAGGTTCATCATCATGGTCATGCAAAATACGCACAAGCGAAATTAGGTCAGCACCCTGCGGCAAGGCGTCATCAAAGAATGACCCTCCATAGCATTTGGCTCTTGTGGATAAACTATTGTCTGCAAAGTTTTGTTCTGCACGCTTTGCAACTTCAGGTAAATCAAACAGTTTTAGTTGTAGATCAGGATAAGCATTGGCGACGCAGGTTAAAAATGTTCCTTGTCCGCCCCCAACATCTAAGAGCGTTTTATACGGTGAAAAATTAAAACTCGCCAATACTTCATCAGCAACCATGAGTTGGCTTTCGCTCATCAATTCGCTGTAGGCCGTAACTTTTTTGGCATCAACAGCTGCAGGCGCTTCACTTCTCGCATAATTCCAATAACGGGAGAGGTTTGTGTCGCGGCGTCCTGATTTTAACAAATCAACCGGCTCAACGAGGTCTTTGTAAAATTCGCCGTGATGGCCGATCATGGCTAATACGCCCTTATTGATCGAAAGGGCTGCGCCCAAATCACCAAGGCGATATTTATCATGACGCTTTTCAAAAAGCCTTAGCGACACAGCGCCATCCATCAATCTTCGTGTTTCATCCAGCCGCAAACCAGCCAAGTCAGAAACTTCCTGAAGTGAAGCGCCCGGGTTTTTAAGTTTTGGATTGGTTATAATTCCCAGTTCAACACAGGAATAGAGAATTTGGGAGTAGACAAAGCCTGACACGATATCAAACAGTTCGCTTTGACGTTTTCGAACGATCGGACGTGTTAGGGGAAACTTGATAGCAAAGTCATGGAACTTTTGAGACGTGAGGCATTTCTCTTGGAAATCCAGCCAAACATCATAAAGACCCACAGCACGCTACCTTTTTATGCTGCGTCTTTTGCAAGCTTTGCAGGCACGAGGCGCGTTGCTTGGGCAATAATGAGTTCGCGTAATTCATCCCCACCCTTACAGTCAGGAATAGAATCTGCTGCATTATGAACGATGCTCTTCAAGCGAGACATCGCGCCTTCAAGACCATATCTGGAAACTGCGTTGGGACGTGAGAAGTTTTCATCTTGCGCTACAGGTTTACCGCTTTCTTGAACTGTACCAACAGCGTCCAGCAGATCATCTGCAATTTGATACGCTTCGCCAATTTGTTCCCCAAGAGGACGCCATAGCGACGGATCTGACCCCGCAGCTATAGCGCCCGATGTCACCGCACCAACGAACAGGGAGCCCGTTTTGGCACGATGATATTTCGAAATATCGATTTTGCTTTCACTTTCCCAAGCCTGGCCTGCAACAATGCCGCCAGACATACCAACACAACCGGCAATGGTTGTGATTAAGGGGGCAAGTCTTTCAGGTCGATTGGCACATGCTCTTGTGATCGTATTAAACGCCTCCACAATCAGTGCGTCGCCGGCCAAAACAGCAAGCGGCTGTCCGTGTAGCGCGTGAACACTTTTTCTGCCACGTCTCATATCCGCATCATCAAAACAGGGAAGATCGTCATGAACCAAAGACGCACAATGCAACAATTCTATTGCTGCAGCGGCACCCTCAGCAACTTCTTCATCTTTACATGAGCAAGCCGCAGCAACCGAAACACAAAGCAAAGGGCGCACCCGTGCACCACCTGGAAAAACTGAATAATGAACCGCTTTTGCAAGCTTAGGAGGACAAGGACTTGCTGTCGCTATTTCAATTGCAGTTTCAAGGCATGCCTCAATGCGCGCAACAGCTTCCATTTCCGTTCTCCAACTTGTGTCAAATGATTTAGACAATTTGACTTGTCATTTAATATTGACGATATTTCAACAGAATGCAAGCAGGAGATTATTTATTGTGTTGAATGTAACAGTTGAGAAAACTGTAGAAGCGCCGAATAGAACGTTGATTGTTGGCGCTGGCATGGCTGGTTTGGCAGCCAGTATAGCCCTTGCTTCACAAGGGGAAGATGTGACTTTGCTAGAAGCACAACCCTATCCTGGTGGTAAAATGCGAGAAATCGATTCAAGTGTCGGCGGCATTGACTCCGGCCCGACGGTTTTCACCATGAAATATATATTCGACAAATTGTTTGCCATGGCAGGAACAAAGCTTGAAGATCATGTCTCGATTACCAAGGCAGATATTCTTGCCAGACATGCCTGGGATAAAACAGGAGTTTTCGATCTTCACGCAGACAGAGCCCAGTCCGCGGATGCCATTGGCAGTTTTTTTGATAAGCAAAACGCAGACGGTTATCTGCGCTTTTGTAAAGATGCAGGGGCTATTTTTGACACGCTTAAAGATACGATGATCGGTGCTCAACGCCCTTCCCCCTTTGATTTAACACGCCGCATCGGCTTCACTAATATTGATGCAATATGGGGATTAAAGCCACTAAATACACTTTGGAGCGCGTTAGGCAATTATTTTCCAGATCAGCGTTTACAACAATTGTTTGGTCGATATGCAACCTATGTTGGCTCTTCGCCCTATCTGGCACCTGCAACCTTAATGCTGATTGCCCATGTTGAGCAAGAAGGTGTCTGGATGATTGAAGGTGGCATACACCGCTTGGCACTTGCCATGCTGGAACTTGCCAAGACGCAAGGTGTCACTTTCAAGGAAAATGCATCGGCACAAAAGATACTCGTTCAAAACAACAAGGCATGTGGCGTCATTTTGGAGAGTGGTGAAATTCTAACCGCAAATAAAATTATCTTTTGTGGCGACGTTTCAAAGCTTACTTCGGAATTTTTATCTGACTCAAAACACGGGCCGAAAACTGTTCCACCAAACAAACGATCCTTATCTGCGCTAACCTGGTCCATGACGGCTAAAACGAGCGGTGTTGATCTTCATCGCCACAATGTCTTTTTCTCAGATGATTATAAAGCAGAGTTCGATTCCATATTCAGGTCGAACACAATTCCGGAAAAACCCACGCTTTATATTTGCGCGCAAGACAGGAATGATGATTTCTCCAAGACAACGCAAAAAGAAGAACGACTTTTATGTTTGATTAATTCGCCTGCATTTGGAGACAGCAAACGACTTTCAGACTCTGAGATTGCGATGTGCCAGACCAATATGATGGCTATTGCAGAAAAATGTGGCCTACAGATTGAACCAATTGAATCACAAGCAACACAGGCTGCGGATTTTGAAACTCTCTTCCCGGGATCAGGAGGATCGCTTTATGGCAGAGCTTCGCACGGGTGGTCGGCATCTTTTGCGAGGCCAGGATGTGAAACCAAAATAAAAGGGTTGTATTTGGCGGGTGGTAGTGTTCACCCTGGCCCTGGCGTACCAATGGCGACGATGTCCGGCATGTTAGCTGCGGAGAAAGTTCTTGCTTGATAAAGCCCCTGTTTCAAATGACCAGACTAATGGCCCTGATTTCAGCAAGCGCGTAATGCCGCAAGGCTATGGCTGGTGGTATGCGGATGCGATTAGCGATGATGGGCAATTCGGGTTCTCCATTATCGCCATGCTTGGCTCGGTATTTTCACCCTATTATGCATGGTCAGGCCGCGAAAAACCCAACGACTATATAGCGCTTAATGTCGGTCTTTACGGAAAAGGCGTCAAACGCTGGACCATGACGGAGCGAACAGAAAACGCACTCATACAAACCCCTGAAAGACTGGTGATAGGGCCAAGCTCTCTGGAATGGGATGGCGGGACTTTGGTTGTTCATATTAACGAATGGGCTAATCCGATCTTCCGAAAAGTAGAAGGTACGCTTCGCCTCAGTCCTTCTGCGCTTACAACAAAAGCTTATCAAATCGATGGACAGGGCAAGCATTTTTGGCAACCCATCGCACCTTTTGCACGGGTCGAAGCCCGTTTCGACAAACCTGAGTTAAATTGGGAAGGGAATGGTTACATCGATTCAAACTTTGGCATTGAACCGCTCGAGGTGGGCTTTAAAAACTGGGACTGGTCACGCGCGCATTTGAAAGATGGCACAGGTATTTTTTACGATGCCTTCACACGTGATGGTGAAAATCATCAGTTGGCTTTGAAGATAAACAAACAGGGTGATGTACAAGCGATAACACCACCGCCACGACAAGTATTACGCAAAGGGCCTATCTGGCGCGTACCACGCACCACCCTTTTGGCGAGCACTGACCAAGCGCAAACTGTGAGCATGTTGGAGGACACGCCTTTTTACACACGCTCGCAGATCAAAACCAAATTCGATGGCGAATACGTAGTCGCGGTTCATGAAAGTCTGGATTGTAATCGTTTTGCCAGCCAATGGGTGCGATGTTTGCTGCCCTTCAGAATGCCGCGTGTGAAAAAATAATTAGTCCTCTTTCGACTTTTGATTTTCTTTTTCAGCGTCTTCTGCATCCATCTTGTCGAGATCACGCAATTGCCACCAGCAAAAGCCCATAACCAACGCAAAGACTGCAACAAGTTCAATAATCCCGATCAAGCTTTTCATATCCATAGGCTTTACCGAGACCGCATTGCTTTTGCGTTTTCCATGTATTGTTCATCTTGGGCATGCATTCTTGCAAACAAGTCAACGATCCACTCACCATCGCCGGAGGGTAGATCATGATCTTTCTGAGCCGCATCCACCAGATAAGCTACTTCAGGTGCCGGCTCACTTTGGTCGCAGGATATAATATCAAAAGGTCTTCCTGGCACTTGCAGCATCAGGCTCAGTTTGCGACCCGTGGATGTATAGGCTCTGCTGTCGATTGAATTGAACCCATTAGCGCGCACTTTGGTTCCGATTTCATTATAAACCAAGGCTGCTGCACGAATGCCTGGTCGACAGGACGCGGGAAGGTCCGCCACTCCTGTTAAGGCACGTTTGTAAATCTCATCAGCCTTATCTAGCAGACGTTCAACAACGCTTCCCAGTTCAGGTGTGAAGACTGGATTTTCCAACAAAGCCTCTCGACTTGTACCGGCTTCTTCAAGCCAATCAGACGGCAAGTAAACACGGCCATTAAGCGCATCTTCACCCACATCGCGTGAGATATTAATCAACTGCATAGCAAGCCCAAGATCACAAGCGCGTGCCAAGGTTGCTCTTTCCCTGCGTCCCATCAGCATGCTCATCATGATGCCAACGGTGCCAGCCACCCTTGCAGAATAATCGATTACATCGCTTAAGGTGTGATATTTCTTGTGTGTGACATCCCATTCAAATCCTTCAATCATCGACAGAGGAACAAGCTTTGGAATTTCATACTGCCTGACAACTTCAGCAAATGCATGGTCGGCTGCATGGTCATAGGGCTTGCCTTCATAAGCGCAATCAAGACGGTCTTTTAATCGATTAACAGCATCAAGATCAGATCCGGGCGCATCGGCGATATCGTCTGACACGCGGCAAAAGGCATAGAGCGCTGTAGCTGATAGCCTTACTTCCGAAGGCAGCAAAAGAGAGGCGAAGTAAAAGCTTTTTGAGCCCTCTCGAATGATCTTGCGACATTCCTTCAAATGCTCTGGCGTGAGTTTATTGACCATGTCTTAGCTCACCTTCTGACGAAGAGTTTCGCCATGTGGCACAACAGTGTCCAGCACTTGAGCCGAGGTTACAACGCCTGGAAGTCCAGCCCCTGGATGCGTTCCAGCACCTACGAGATACAGACCTTCCAGTTCTTCACTCACATTATGCGGTCTGAACCAACCACTTTGTGTAAACAAGGGCTCAGGTCCAAAAGCTGCGCCATTGGGTGCGTTTAATCTGTCCCTGAAATCAAGCGGCGTGAAAACCAAAGAGGTTTCAATGCTTGATGAAAGACTGGGCATAACCGTTTCTTCAAGTCGTTTTTCTATTTTCCTTCGATAGGGTTCAGCCATCGTATCCCAGTCGACGTCACTTTCCAGATGCGGAACTGGTGAGAGCACGTAAAACGCATCACACCCTTCAGGCGCTAGTGAGGCATCCGTAGCAGTTGGGCGGTGCAGATAAAGGCTGAAATCATCTGCTAAAATTTTCTTTTGGAAAATATCTTTTAACAACCCTTGGTATCGAGGCCCCATCAAAATGGTATGATGGTCAACCTCTTCATATTTTTTGTTCGTACCAAAATACCAGACAAAAAGACTCATGGAATAATTGACGCTTTTAATCTTTTTCCTGGTCCAACGTTTTGGTTTGTGCTTGGGCAGTAGATTAGAATACCCCCAAGCGCTGTCAGCATTGCTGACCACAATGTCTGACTTGATTTCCAAACCATCATCAAGCTTGACGCCAGACGCGCGGTCATTTTCAACCAGTACTTCGGACACAGGTGAATTCAACAGTAACGTTCCACCCTGCCCTTGAACCAGATCGACCAAACCTTGCACCAATGCGCCCGTGCCACCAAAGGCATAGTGAACGCCATACTGGCGCTCCAGATATGCGATGAGGCTGTAAACACTGGTTACCTTCATCGGATTACCACCCACGAACAGCGGGTGAAAACTCAAGGCAATGCGCAGCTTTTCATTCTTGATATGTTTTGCAACATGACCATAGACAGTTCGATCTGCGCGCTTTTTTACGAGCTCTGGCAGGAATTTTGCCATTTCGATAAACTTGTGAAACGGCTTGTGCATCAGGGAAAATCCAAGACTGTAATTCGCCTCACTCTCCTTGAAGAAAGCCTCATAGCCTTCAACATCATCGGGACTAAAACGCGCGATTTCTTTGCGCATGAATTCCGCATCACCCGTGCAAGTAAACACATCGCCATCATCAAAGCGGATACGATAAAAAGGATCCATAGCTTTCAGTTTGACATGGTCTTCCATTTTTTTGCCGCAGAGTTCCCAAAGCTCTTCAAAGACAAAAGGGGCGGTGATGATGGTTGGACCTGCATCAAAAGTATAGCCGTCCTGTTTGAACACACTTGCCCTGCCGCCTGCCTGTTCCAGCTTTTCAACGATCGTAACGCGGTAACCTCTTGCACCCAGCCTGACAGCAGCGGCCAGACCACCAAAGCCTGCGCCAATCACGACGGCATGGGGTTTGCTCGCATTATCTGCATCTATCGTTTGAGACTCAAAAAAATGTGTATTCATAATTGGACATTAAATAGTGTAAAGTTTTCTGACACAAGGCCTAAGTGCTTAATTTAAGCCATTGAGCCATAAAAACGACGAATGGACGCACCAACCTCTTGTGGCGCTTCTTCATGCACAAGATGGCCGTAGCCTAAAAAAATCTCGCGGTCCCCGTTCGCCAATAGCTTGGCTGTTTTCAGGCTGGCTGAAGGTTCTATTGTTCCATCTTTGTCGCCAATGATTTGTAACATCGGGATATCGAGTTCTCTGATTTGGCTTGCCATATTGTCCAAATCCCAATTGGCCATCATTGCCAGTGTGCCTTCTATGTGATCACTGGATTGCAAGGCTTTTTGATAAAAAATCAGGCCTTCACTGGTGAGTTTTGAACCTGTTGAGTCGATCAACTTGTGCACTCTGTCCTTATTATGCGCGCCGAATGCAAAGAGATGAGACATGAAGGGATTTACAAACAAAAGCTTTGCTGCCGCAGGAAACATCTGACCAGCAAAACCTGGAAATGGATAAAACGCACCGTTTATGGATACAAGGCCTTTGGTTTCATGCAGGTGTTTTGACGCAAGCTCAACTGCGATTGCAGCCCCTGCCGAATGACCGACAATGATATCTGGCGAGAATGTTTGATGATCCAGCAATTTTGCAATTCCAGCAGACACTCTTTCCAATGTTGGTCGACCGCCAT
>CALFBU010000322.1 GCA_937951455.1 uncultured Rhizobiaceae group bacterium | reverse complement strand
TAAAAACAAGGTAGCGATCTTTACCGATGAAGGCACATTTGAATTTACAATTCCTAATGCCTTGGAAGGTTCTGCACAAGGGGTTGGCGGTGGTGATACAGTAATCGCCCCGATGCCTGGACTTGTAAAACAGGTAAACATTGCAACTAACCAAAGTGTTAGTGAAGGTGATGCATTGATTGTGCTGGAAGCCATGAAAATGGAGCACACACTCACAGCGCCACGCGATGGGGTAATCAAGGAATTGAACGTAAGTGCAGGCGATCAGGTTGAAGACGGAACAATCTTAATTGCACTGGAAGAAGCTAATGGCTGACGATAAACACGTTACGATTTTTGAAGTCGGTGCGCGTGATGGTCTTCAAAACGAAAAGACCATGATTGCATCCGAACAAAAAATTGAACTCATCAACAAGCTGTCCGAGTGTGGTTTTTCAAAGATAGAGGCAACGGCTTTTGTTTCTCCCAGATGGGTGCCGCAGATGGCAGATGCCAAAGAAGTCATGGCGGGTATCACAAGGCATAAAGACATCGACTATGCCGTTTTGACACCAAACCTGAAAGGCTACGAGTTGGCTAAAAATGCCAAAGCGGATGAAGTCGCAATTTTTGGATCAGCCAGCGAAGGGTTCAGCAAGGCGAACGTAAATGCCTCCATCGCAGAAACCATCGATAGATTTTTGCCGATCACAAAACAAGCACATGAAGACGGCATTCCGGTTCGCGGATATATTTCTTGCGTTACCGATTGCCCCTATGATGGGGAAACGCTGCCGCACAAAGTCGCCTGGATGGCGGAACAATTGTTTGAGGCGGGCTGCTACGAGATTTCATTGGGTGATACGATTGGTCAGGCTACACCTGAGAAAATAGTGGCCATGCTGAATGCGGTTCTTGATGTTGTGCCCTCTGAAAAACTGGCAGGTCATTATCATGATACGGCAGGACGCGCATTATCCAACATTGAAGCAAGCCTTGAAAAAGGAGTGCGGACATTTGACACCTCTGTCGGTGGGTTGGGCGGGTGTCCTTACGCTCCGGGTGCAGCCGGAAACGTTGCTACAGGTGCTGTGGTTGAAATGCTTGCAAGGCTAGGATTTGAAACGGACATTGATCTAATAAAGCTATCTGAAGTTGAAAGCTTCGCATTATCCTTAAGGAGCGCATCATGAGCTATGAAACCATTCTCGTTGAAACGGATGAGCGCGGTGTAGCGCATCTGACGCTCAATCAGCCCGAGACTCATAACGCGCTCTCACCCAAGATGATAGAAGAGCTTACATTGGCTGCAAGAGAGTTGGGCAATGATGAAAGTGTCCGTGTTGTTGTGCTAACCGGTGCGGGCAAAAGCTTTTGTGCTGGGGGTGATTTGGGGTGGATGCGTGAGCAATTTGAAGCGACACGCGAGACACGCATTTCGGAAGCCATGAAACTTGCTAGAATGCTGCGTGATTTGAACGAACTTCCAAAACCACTAATTGGCAGAATTCAGGGTCAAGCCTTTGGCGGTGGAATCGGCATGATGGCGGTTTGTGATGTGGCGATTGGTGTTGAAGAAGCAAAATTTGCTCTAACAGAAACTCGCCTTGGTTTGATCCCTGCAACGATTAGCCCCTACGTTCTTGCCCGTATGGGAGAAGGCAAAGCGCGGCGTGTCTTTATGTCAGGCAAACGGTTTGACGGTCAGGAAGCCGTCAGCCTTGATTTGCTTGCAAAAGCTGTTTCGCACGAAGAGTTGGACGCAAGTGTCGAGGCTGAAATTTCGCCCTACATGTCAACCGCGCCGGCTGCAGTTGCCAAGGCGAAAGCCTACGCAAGATCGCTGGGGCCGGTAATTGATGAGGAAGCCATGTTGCGTTCAGCCAATGCTTTGGCAGATGCATGGGAAACTCCAGAGGCAGTTGAAGGGGTCGGCGCATTTTTTGAAAAGCGCAAACCTGCATGGGTCACGTAACTGCGATTTATTTTAACAAAATCGTGCGGAGAGTTGTTTCGACAGCAGGCATTTAAATTTTGATTATGTGATCGATAGTCTCTCACACAGGATTAAAAATGCGTCTTCTAAAAACATCACTTATCGCAATAGTACTCTCCATACCTCTTTTTTCGTTTCATTCTTTGGCAAATGCTCAATCGTCAATTGAGAAAGCTTTTATTGCTAAATCAAGATTATCGAGCAGCATCTGGAAAAAGCATGACCCCAGTTCAAACATAGTAGTCGATCACAGTGCCTGGGATGCATTCCTGTCAAAATATACAGGTAAGAACACGCAGGGTATAAACCTTGTTTCTTATGGTGGCGTGAGCACTGCGGATAAGAAATCCTTGCAGCAATATCTGAACGCTTTGCAAGCTACAGATGTGACCAAGCTGAACCGAAATGAACAATATGCATTCTGGCTCAACCTTTATAACGCTAGCACTGTAAACTTGGGGATCAAGAATTTCCCGCTGAGTTCAATTCTTGATATCAAGTCCAATCCACTGGATTTAAAAGGTCCTTTCAATGACAATGTTGCAAAGGTCAACGGCAAAAAGCTGACGCTTGATACGATCGAGAGCGGGATTGTGCGGCCGATTTGGAATGATCCGCGTCTTCATTATGCGTTTAATTGTGCCGCAATCAGTTGCCCAAACCTAGGCAGCAAGGCTTACAAGGGGACAAAGATTAATGCTCAACTCAATGCCGCAGCAAAGGCATACGTAAATGATCCACGTGGCATTCGAATCAGTAATGGTAAAATCACAGCATCAAAGATTTACTTCTGGTATTCAGGTGACTTTGGCAAGGATGAAAAAGCTGTTCTTGCCCACATCAAAAAATTTGCATCGCCAAAACTTAAGTCGGGTTTGGAAGGCAAAACCAAAATTGATTCATACGAATATGATTGGGCTTTAAACAAAAGATAGATTTATGCACCATGGGGGGTGGTTGTTTGCTCGCGTTTAAAAAACTCGCTTTAGGCGCGGGCAAACTCAAGCATGAAGTTATTGGCGGGCATCGCAATGACCTGTTTGAGTGAAAACCCATTTTTACTCGCCTCGCTTTCCACATCTCCAATATTTCGAATGCCGTAGGAATTATCTTTTTCCTTCAACCACAGCTCAAACTCTACGTTGCTCTCACTCGTATGTTTGCCATCCACTTTATAAGGGCCGTAGAAGATCATTCGACTCTCCGAAGAAAGGTGTTGGTCCGCGCCTTTGAAAATTGCTTGTGTTACTTCCCAGGGGGTTATGTGAATGACATTAAAACAAAGCAGTAGATCAAATTTTGGTTTGTCTTTTTCAAGCCATGGCAATTTGGTCACATCAAGCTGCAGGGCTGGGGATACGTTCTCCAAGTTTTTGCACCAACTGTTGATACTCGGCAAATTGTCTTGGTCATAGTCTGTTGGTTGAAATTGCAACTTGGGAAATTCATTTGCAAAGCGTGCAACATGCTGACCTGATCCACTGCCAATCTCCAGCACATGATACGTGTCATCCCCATTCAGTTCATGAAGCTTTTGCGTAATAGGCTCAATATTGCGGTGATAGGAAGGGGAATCGCGTCTGATTTCATTCATGTCAATTATTCTCTATGGTTTTGCTAATTTACATATTTGCATGCGCCGGAAACGCAGGCTAATATTTTCTTTGTGTTCGAGGGGATAATGCCAATGCAACTACAAATGAGTGCCAATGAGGTTTCCGGTTATATAGCAGATGTTTTCCCGCAGGTTGCTGACTACGGATTTCAGATTGATAATTTGGAAACGGGCAAGATTTCAGTTTCAATGAAAATCAGAGATGCGCATCTTCGCCCTGGTGGTACGGTCTCCGGCCCCACCATGTTTACCCTGGCTGACTGTGCAAGTTATCTGATTGTCTTGGCACATATCGGGAAAGTGGCGCTTGCGGTAACAACGAATTTGAACATTAATTTCATCTCTAAACCGGAAGGCGATCTTGTTGCGGATGCAACCTTGCTGAAACTTGGGAAGCGCTTGGCAGTTTGTGAGATATCAATTCGTTCAAAAGCGACAGCTACGCTTGTCGCCCATGCTACGGCTACCTATTCCATTCCACCCAATCGCGATGTTGAAGCCAGCAAATAGGCAAGAAACTAATAAGGTTTTACCATTCGCATTTGCGGTCAAATTGCCTCAAGATTAATTAGGGTAAACGCCTTTTAAATTCAGTATGCTTCTCATAGAGTGAATTCATGTAACTTGAGGAGAGTTTAAATGGATCTGGCTTTTAGCGATGAAGAAGTACGTTTCAGAAATGAAGTAGCGGCCTTTTTAAAAGAAAACCTGTCATCAAGGCTTTCGCAAAAAGTAAATATCGGCAAGCGCCTTACCAAGGATGATATGGTTGAATGGCATTCGGTTCTGAACGACAAAGGCTGGCTGGCTGTAAATTGGCCGAAGGAGCATGGCGGCACAGGCTGGACTGCGGTTCAAAAACATATTTTTGATGAGGAATGTTGGGCAGCAGGAGCACCACGCACCGTTCCCTTTGGTCTCAACATGTTGGCACCTGTGCTGATGAAATTTGGCAGTGAAGAACAAAAGGCCCATTATCTTCCGCGTATATTGGATGGAACGGATTGGTGGTGTCAGGGGTATTCTGAACCGGGTGCCGGATCAGACTTGGCCTCACTTCGAACCTCGGCAGTTAGGGAAGGCGATCATTACATTGTGAATGGTCAAAAAACATGGACGACACTAGGCCAGTTTGCGGATTGGATTTTCTGTCTGGTTCGCACCTCCACAGAAGGAAAGCGTCAGGAAGGCATTTCGTTTCTGTTGATCGATATGAACACGCCTGGTGTCACGGTGCGCCCGATCATTCTGATTGATGGCGAACATGAAGTGAATGAAATTTTCTTTGATAACGTTAAAGTGCCGGTTGGCAATCTGGTGGGTGAAGAAAACAAGGGTTGGACTTACGCAAAATATCTACTCACTCATGAACGTACGGGGACGGCAAACATCGGCAACTCCAATGCAGCGCTTGAAAAACTCAAGCGGATAGCATCAGAGCAGAAAAAGTCTGGAAAACCGCTTAGTCAGGATCCTTATTTTGCAGCGCGTATGGCCAAGGTTGAGATTGATCTCAATGCCTTGAAAACCACAAACCTGCGCATTCTTGTTGAGGCAGACTCAGGTGCTGCGGCAGGGCCTGAAAGTTCCATGTTGAAAGTCAAAGGCACTATCATTCGCCAGGAACTCAATGACCTTGCCCGTCGTGCTTTAGGCCCCTTTGCCTTGCCGTTTTCCTCAGAAGCCATGGAGGAAGGCTATAACGAAGAACCGATTGGCCCTGATTATGCCAATGCCGTTGCTGCAAAATATTTCAACAATCGCAAGATGTCGATCTATGCGGGTTCAAATGAAATCCAGCGTGAGATTATTACTAAAACAAAGCTTGGACTATAACTCATGGATTTTAAATTAAACGACGATCGGCGAATGCTCGCAGAAACGCTTGAGCGCTTTCTGGCTGATAATTACGACATGGAAAAACGCCACGGCTTTGCCATGCAAGAAGCGGGATTTTCGCCTCAAATGTGGTCTGAGTTTTCACAACTGGGCATCATCGGCGCTTTGTTTGGTGAAGATGTTGGAGGCTTTGGCGGTGAAGGTGCAGACCTTATGGTTGTTTTTGAGGCTTTGGGTAAACATCTGGTTGTCGAGCCTTTTTTGCCGACGCTTCTGGCCGGAACCGTGCTTGCAAAATCAGGTGGCAACGAAGCCTTGATTGAAAAAACAATTGCAGGCGAAAGCATGTTGGCCTTGGCGCATGGTGAACCATCATCGAGGTATGAACTCAATTCAGTTGAAACAGTTGCAAAGCAGGATGGCGATAGCTGGCTGATATCAGGCAACAAGTCTGTAGTGCTGGGTGGCGGAGCAGCAACGCATTATGTTGTGTCTGCGAGAACATCTGGCGAAACTGACGATGAGCAAGGCATAACCTGTTTTCTGGTTGAAAAGTCGGATGCCATGCGCATCAGAAACTACAGTACACTGGATGGTTATGGCGCAGCGGAGGTTACTTTGGAAAATGCAAAAGGCATTTTACTGGATGAAAAGGACAAAGGATGCAGCCTGATTGAGCAGGCGTATGCACATGGGATAAGTGCTGTAAGTGCAGAAGCGCTTGGCGCCATGACAGTCGCGACAGAACTGACCGTTGAATACACAAGACAGCGCAAACAATTCGGTGTTCCGATTGGCAAGTTTCAGGCTTTGCAACACCGTATGGCGGACATGCTGATTGAAATGGAGCAAGTTCGTTCAAGTGTCATGAACGCGGTTGGTAATCTTGTTTCAGATCGCAAGTTGCGCGAGCGTGAGGTATCTGCCTGCAAATATCTTGTCGGAACTGTAGGTCGACAAGTCGCAGAAGAGGCTATACAAATTCACGGCGGCATGGGTATGACTTGGGAATATTCTGTCGGACATTTTGCCAAACATATCATTATGATTGATCATCTGTTTGGAGATACGGATCATCACTTGGAGCGCTATATAGCACTCGGACAAGACCTTTAATAATCGCACTCTTTTTAGTTAAGGAAAAAACATGAGTACTATCGAAACACGCCTTGCAGAGATGGGCATTACAATTCCGGAACCACCTGCGCCAGTTGCTGCGTATGTCGGACATGTCGTGCATAATGGTATTGTCACCGTTTCAGGACAGCTACCTCTTGCAGGTGGTGCGCTCACACAAACAGGCCTTTTAGGCGACACGGTTTCAGTTGAAGAAGGTGCGGCAGCAGCGCAAGTTTGCGCCATAAACATTTTGGCTCAAATCAAAGTTGCTTGTGGTGGGAACTTTGAGCGCATCATCCAGTGTATTCGATTGGGCGGGTTTGTTGCATCTACTCCTGACTTTACGGATCATCCAAAAGTAATAAACGGCGCATCAGAGTTTATCGGAGCAGTGCTTGGCGATAAAGGTGTTCACGCGCGCGCGGCCGTAGGCGTAGCTGCATTGCCAATGAATGCTTCTGTTGAAGTTGAAGCAACCTTCGCAGTTTCCTAATTTCATATATTTTTAGAAAGATATTATTATGAGTGAAACATTTGTTTCCCATCTTGAATGCTCGCTAACGGGCAAAACCTATGAAGCAGGCAAAGTGCATGAACTTTCAGAAGCAGGGCGTCCGTTGCTCGTGCGTTATGACCTTGATGCCATCAAGAAAAACGTTACCCGCGAATCGATAGAAAATTCAAAAGAAGCCGGCTTCTGGCGTTATGAGCAATTGCTGCCCGTAACGAAAAAAGAAAATCGTATCTCCCTGGGCGAAGTGGTAACGCCGCTTATAGCGCTTGAAAAAAGTGCGCATGTTTTGGGTGGAAAACCTGGCAAGGCCATCATCAAGGATGAAGGGCGTTTGCCAACAGGCTCGTTCAAGGCTCGTGGTCTTTGTCTTGCCGTATCCATGGCGAAGGAATTTGGCATTGAACATCTTGCAATTCCCACAAACGGAAATGCCGGTTCAGCACTTGCAGCTTATGCCCGCCGTGCTGGTCAACGTGCAACGGTGCTTTGCCCGTCAGATACGCCAGAAATCAACATCCGTGAGATCCAACAACAAGGCGCTGAGACCTACATGGTCAACGGCTTGATTAACGATTGCGGTAAAATTGTTGGCGGTGGCAAGCAGGCAGTAGGTTGGTTCGATGTTTCAACGCTTAAAGAGCCTTACCGAATTGAAGGCAAAAAGACTATGGGTCTTGAACTTGCTGAACAGTTCGGATGGAAACTTCCAGACGTTATTTTTTATCCAACTGGCGGTGGCACAGGTTTGATCGGCATGTGGAAAGCATTTCATGAACTCAAGGAACTGGGCTGGCTATCAGGCCCAATGCCAAAAATGGTTGCTGTACAGGCAGAAGGGTGTGCGCCAATCGTTAAAGCTTGGGAAGATGGCGAAGAACATGCACCACTTTGGGAAGATGCGACAACAGTAGCCGCAGGCATTCGCGTGCCAATCGCAGTGGGAGATTTCCTGATTATCCGTGCGGTACGAGAGTCCGGTGGTTTTGCCATGGCATTGCCAGATGATGAAATCATGTCAGTGCGTAATGAGATCGCAAAAGAAGAAGGCTTCCTGCTTTGTCCAGAAGGTGCTGCAACGGCAGCTGCTTACAAACGCGCTTTGAAAGAAGGGCTTGTAACGGAAGACGAAACTGCCGTTCTGTATAATTGTGCAACCGGTCTTAAATATCCGCTGGACCCTGTTCACAACAAAATCGATAAAGATAAGGAAATTGATTACAGTCAGTTTTCATAGTCATCAGTGATTGCAATAGAAAAGGCGGGATATTTATCCCGCCTTTTTCATGATTTGGTTTTGGGTTTAGCTTGCTGCTTCAACAGCCCGCTTTGCCATGACCTTTACGAGATTTGCACGGTAGTTCGCGTCTCCGTGAAGGTCTGATAGTAGATCATCAGCATCAACTGAGCAGTCGGCAATCGCTGCAGCACTCCAGTCGCTTTTCAAGGCTTCTTCCATCGCTTCGTGGCGAAATACGCCATCCGCCCCTGCTCCAGTGACGCCGACCCGAGCCATGCCATTTTTGAGTTTAGCCACAAAGACACCTGCCATCGCATAGCGTGATGCTGGGTTAGGAAACTTTGAATAAGCCGCCTTTGCAGGAGCAGGAAACGTAACCGCTGTTACGATTTCATCTTCCTCAAGGGCTGTTTCAAACATCCCTGTAAAGAAGTCATCCGTATCAATCGTACGCTTGTTGGTTACAATCTGTGCGTTAAGCGCCATCATGGCCGCAGGATAGTCTGCGGCTGGATCATTGTTGGCAATGGAGCCGCCAATCGTGCCCATATGACGAACATGCGGGTCGCCGATGTGACCTGCAAGATCACAAATTGACGGACAGATAGCACGTAATTCACTGGAAGCATTGACCTCCGCGTGGGTGGTTGCCGCACCGATGGTAATCTGATTGCCATCAATGGTAATCCCTTTCATGCTGTCAACATGGCGAAGATCAATCAAATCAGATGGCGCTGCCAAACGTTGCTTCATGGTTGGTATGAGCGTTTGTCCGCCTGACACAAATTTTGCGTCATCCGCACTGCCCATTTTGGAGATCGCATCCTCTACGCTTGAGACTCTATGGTAATTTGTTTCATACATTTTTGCTTCTCCTTACTCAGCCGCTTGTTTGGTTTGTGCCGCTTGAATGGCTGCCCATACTTTGGCAGGGGTTGCAGGCATGGATAGATCGTTATTGCCAATCGCATCGGTGATCGCATTGATAACCGCGGGCGGTGAACCAATGGCACCAGCCTCGCCACAGCCCTTGATACCCAATGGGTTACCAGGACATATGGTGGTCTCATGGCTTACCACATAGCTTGGCACATCATCTGCGCGCGGCATGGTGTAATCCATGTAAGAGCCTGTCAGAAGTTGACCGCTATCATCGTAAACGGCTTCTTCAAGCAGTGCTTGGCCGATACCCTGCGCAACACCACCATGTACCTGACCTTCCACAATCATCGGATTGATGATGGTGCCAAAGTCGTCGGATGCTACAAACTGCACGATTTCTGTCTTGCCTGTGTCAGGATCAACTTCTACTTCACAGATGTAACAGCCAGCCGGGAAAGTGAAGTTGGCAGGATCATAAAACGCCCCTTCTTTCAGGCCAGGCTCCATGCCTTCTGGCAGGTTGTGCGCTGTGTAAGCGCCCAAACAAACCTCGTGCCAGCCAAGTGTTTTATCCGTGCCAGCAACTTTGACTTCGCCGTTCTCAATGACGATATCGCCTTCATCCGCTTCCAGCATATGCGCGGCAATTTTCTTGGCCTTGGCTTCAACTTTATCAAGCGCCTTCACGATGGCAGACATGCCAACCGCACCGGAGCGAGAACCATAGGTTCCCATGCCAAACTGAACTTTGTCCGTGTCGCCATGGACGATTTGGACATTATCAGCAGGAAGACCGAAACGATCATTAATCAATTGCGCAAAAGTCGTTTCGTGACCCTGACCATGACTGTGCGAACCGGTTAAAACTTCAACGGTTCCCACCGGGTTCACACGAACTTCAGCCGATTCCCAAAGACCAACACCCGCACCGAGCGAACCAACGGCCGCTGATGGCGCGATGCCACACGCTTCAATGTAAGACGACATGCCGATACCGCGCAACTTGCCACGGGAAGCAGCTTCCGTTCTTCTAGCTTCAAAGCCTGCATAGTCCGCAGCCTTCATTG
>CALFBU010000321.1 GCA_937951455.1 uncultured Rhizobiaceae group bacterium | reverse complement strand
CTTAATTTCAAGGACGCAGCACATATGAAGCGCGGACTTGTTGCGTGGGTTGAATGCGAAGGTGAAATTCGTGCAGGCGATGAGTTCACCGCTCGTATTTGGGAGCAGTGGATCTACGATTAACATTCAGGATTTAACCTGTAATCAAGCACCACATGTTCAGGCCAATCATGCCCAACATACTGAACAACGTCAGCAGCATTCCGGTCACTCTTGGACCACTCTTGGACGCATTGCCTGATCTGTGAAACCAAGTGCGTAACCGTGTAGCAGTCGCCCCATCACAAATGCGGCTGCAACAATGCCCAAAAGAAATGTATTCGCCTCTTGCAACTCAGCCAGACCTATAAGAATTAAGCCCATCGGGCCATATTCGACAAGATTTCCCTGAGCGCGGATTCTGCGCTCAAGGGTTTTGTTGTCACCGCTGCCAAGTGAGACCTGTTCACCACGCCTAACGCTGATTATCCTGAGTGAAAGAACAACCAGCAATAGTGCCAAGGCACATGCCGACAAGGTTGTTAAAGGCAGGGTCATTGCTAATCCCGTTTTGGAATATTAGTCGATTTTTCCGACGCTGGGCGCGCCATGCATTTTTCAAACCATGCATTCAATGCTGTATAGTTTGACATCTCCAACTCTTCGCCAGCTTCATAAAAACCGTTCAAAGTTCTGATCCATGGCCATAGCGTTAGGTCTGCGATTGAGTACTCATCGCCAACCATATAATCGCGATCTTGCAAATGTTTGTCGATGACACCGAGCAGACGTTTGCTTTCATTTTGATAGCGCTCATAGGGGCGTTTGTCCTCGATTTCCTTGCCTGCGAATTTATGGAAAAATCCAAATTGTCCAAAAATTGGACCCGCACCACCCATTTGGAACATGAGCCATTGAATGGTCTCATGGCGTTTTGCTGGATCTGCCGAAAGCAGTTTTCCGCTTTTTTCTGCCAGATAAATAAGTATGGCACCCGATTCCCATAAACCAAATGCTTCACCGTTTGGACCATTGGGATCAATAATCGCAGGAATTTTATTGTTTGGGTTGAGTGAAATAAACTCAGGCGACATTTGATCGTCCGTTGCAAAGCTGACCAAATGCGGCTCATAGGCAAGTCCGGTTTCTTCCAGCATCGCGGAGGCTTTTATACCGTTTGGCGTTGGCAGCGAATATAGCTGAATTCGGTCTGGGTGTTGGGCTGGCCATTTTTCGGTGATTTGGAAATCGGAAAGCTTTTTCATGGTTGGGTCCTCGTTCTTTGCACTCAATATTTTTATATAGTTGTCTTGATTGTAGTTCCTATTCTTCGCTGTTTCCAAGTTTTTCTTTACATCCCCATTCAAGAAGCTTTGCATTTATATCATCCAAAACAAAATGGCGTGCAGAATCATGGTCATAGCCATCTGACAGAAGGTCATCGTAATCTGTATGCGCGTGCCGTGCATGGGTTGTGGTTGCCTGCCAGGCGCGTATGGAAGGGGGAAGGTGACGCAAATGTCCCGCGTTCGCGATCTCCTCAATCGCTAAAAAGTCTTCCATCGTTGCTTGTGGCACCAATTCGCGCAAGCGTCGTTTGACTTCTTTTGATTTGCCTCTTGTTTGCATCCTGTGTATTCCGCGAAACTTTATCTCTACCAAACACGTTATATCTAGTAAGGTATTATGCAATGGAAATGTTTTGAAAGAGCTATAATGGAAAGCATGAGTACATCTCAATTCGTTGAAGAGCTGCCAGTTTTGAAAACGTTTTATGAGGCGCTACCAGAAGAGAATTATTGTGCAGTTCCGGATAGCTGGTTTGTTGCTGTGACCGATGTGGTGCAATCCAGAGCCGCTATTGAGGCTGGCAAGTTCAAAGCTGTCAACATGGCAGGGGTCGCCATGATTACCGGTATTATGAATGCATTAGATCATCAAAGAATCCCGTATATTTTTGGTGGTGATGGCGCAGCGATAGCGTTCTCTCCAGATGATTATGAGCTCGTAAAAGATGTTCTCTCAAAGACAAGAACCTGGGTTAGTGATGAGCTGTCGTTAGAACTTCGAGCAGCCATTGTTCCTGTTAAAGATATAAGAGCCAAGGGCTGTGATGTTAAAGTTGCAGGTCTTTTTGTGTCTCAAGCCATCATCAACTTTGCTTTTATAGGTAGAGGTGTTGCCCTTGCAGAAATCTTGATGAAGCAGGGTGAGTATGAAGTAATGCCTGCAAAATCAGGTGAGTATCCGGATTTGACCGGGCTATCATGCCGCTGGATGCCGATTGAGAAGAAGGGCAGTAAAATCATTTCCATGATCGTTGAAGCGTATGAGGGCAAGGCCTCTATTCCTGCAGATGTGTTGGGAGAACTGCTGAAGATGATCAACTCTGATACACCAGAAGGACATCCTGCACCGGAAGACGAGATCAAGTTTAAATGGCCGGTAGAGGGTGTTGATCTTGAAGCCAAAGCAACGGGCATGAGCAAAGCAAAGCTTTATTTGATCGCTTTTATAGCGCTTATTTTAAACAAGACCGGGTGGTCCATGGGTGATTTTGATCCTGCCCATTATCGCAAGCAGTTATCGTTGAATACAGACTATCGCAAAATTCAGGATGGCATCCGCATGACGCTTTCGCTACAGCACGAGAAAGTTTCAGAATTGCGAGCATTTTTGGAAAATCAGCGTGATAAAAAAGCGTTGCGATTTGGTCTAAGTGAACAGGATAGTGCCGTGCTTACCTGTTTTGTGCCATCGATTGCTTCAGATGATCATTATCACTTTTTGGATGGGGCAGGCGGTGGTTATGCTTTGGCTGCGGATAATCTGCAGTAGGTGCTGCATTGTAAAAATTCTTTTCTGGATATAAGGATATGTTTATCTGAAATTGGGTCAACTTACTTTGACGAACGAAAACACTCTATCTCTGGATCAATCAGTGAATTTCTTGCGAGCAGCAGGTGAATCCACGCGTTTGCGTTTATTGTCACTTTTGTCAGAAACAGATTTGACGGTTTCAGATTTGATTGAAATTCTGGGTCAGTCCCAACCGCGAATTTCTCGCCACCTCAAGTTGCTCACCGAGGC
>CALFBU010000320.1 GCA_937951455.1 uncultured Rhizobiaceae group bacterium | reverse complement strand
GATTTCTCCTGATTTCCTCAAGTCGCCTAATCTGCGTTCCTTCATTATCAAAATTATCAGGATGCAGCCAGTGCTTCATTGCTTCACCTGCTTTCACCCATTCAAAGTCACATAACGAAAACCATGCCGTATCACGGTTCTCGCCTTTAACAACCGCCGCCTGACGAAATACGCCTTCCGGCTGCATGCCATATCTTAGAGCGGCATCTTTTGATGGGATATTTCTATTATTGCATTTCCATTCAAAACGACGATATCCAAGTTCATCAAACAAATGCGAAGCGAACAAGTAAAACGCTTCAGTCGTTGCAGGGGTCTGCTGAATTTCAGGCCCCCAATGAATATTCCCTATTTCCGCAACGCCCATAGTTGGGTCCATGCGCATCATGGTTTGACGCCCTGCAACCTTGCCTGTTTTCAGGTCAATCACGGCAAAATACATGGGGTCTTCGGATTGCTCGACCAACCTTAACCAGTCCTGAAATTCTTCCCGTGATTTTGGTGTATTTTCATAAAGCCAGCGAAAACGCCCATCCGAATCCCCTGCTGTTGCCGCTTCAAAAAGTTCATCGCCATGTTTATCTATATCAAGCGGCTCCAGGCGAACATAGCGCCCTTCCATCACCTTGCGATGAGGCCGTTCACATCCGTCCCAATTTGATAAATCTCTCATAGATTATTATCCTGATTTGCCGCTATACTCGGGTATAAGGATAGTCAGATTTTCAGGTGCTTACAATGCTTAAAACAGTTTCAGGGTTCGATAGAATAGGTGAGGAAAATGCTTTCGCAGTTTTGGCGAAGGCCAACAAACTGGCAAGCGAGGGCATGGATGTCATAAACCTCGGCATTGGCCAACCAGATTTCCAAACACCCGAACACATCGTCGAAGCAGCCATCAAAGCCTTGAAAGACGGACATCATGGCTACACACCTGCCAATGGTACACTCGAATGTCGCGAAGCTGTTGCTCGCAGAACGCTTACCATGACAGGTGTTGAAGTCTCCCCTGAAAACATCATGATCATGCCTGGCGGCAAGGTAACCATGTTTGCAGCCATCTTGATGTTTGGTGAACCAGGTGCAGAAATTCTCTACCCAGATCCAGGCTTCCCGATTTATCGCTCGATGATTGAATACACAGGTGCAACGCCAATCCCTGTTCCCATTAGGGAAGAAAACCGATTTGCTTTTTCGGCAGAAGAAACCCTTGCGCTCATCAACGAGAACACAAGACTGCTCATCATCAATTCGCCCGCCAATCCTTGCGGTGGTGTTACACCAAAAGCAGAGATTGATAAGCTCGTTGCAGGGTTGGAAAAATGGCCGGACGTCGCGATCATGTCAGACGAAATTTACGAAGTGATGACCTATGATGGCGAGATTCACCAATCCCTGCTTGCCTATCCGGAAATTAGAGATCGACTAATCGTCCTCAATGGCTGGTCAAAAACCTGGGCAATGACAGGCTGGCGCATGGGCTGGTCGATCTGGCCAAATAAGCTCTATGAAAATGTGCGCAAGCTTGCCGTCAACGCATGGTCTTGCGTCAACGCACCAAGCCAAATGGCTGGCATCGCAGCCATCGACGGCCCGCAAGATGCCGTGGACAAAATGATGCTTGCCTTCGACAATCGCCGCAAGCTCGTCATTGAAAAAATGAATGCAATCGCAGGCATAACTTGCGCCACTCCAAAAGGCGCTTTTTACGCCTTCCCCAACATCTCGCAGACAGGCTGGAAAGCAAAAGAGCTAGCCTCAACATTGCTCGAAAAAACAGGTGTCGCAACTATTGGTGGCCCAGATTTTGGGGTTTTAGGTGAAGGATATATCCGTTTGAGTTATGCCAATTCGGAAGAGAATATAGAAAAAGCGATAGAACGGATTGGAGAGTTTTTACAATCAGACATCTGCACACAGGTATTATGAGTACTTTATTCTAGCGTCAATTTTCTGGTTTAAAAACTTTAAATAATTACAAAAAAAGACCAGAGTAGAACTCTGGCCTTTTTGGTAGGGAACCGCTGGGTTCCATAGTTTTAGTTAGCTTCTTGGCCTGCTTCTTTTGCATCAATGCGACCATCTTCTTCAATTGCTGATGTTGTTGCAGTTGATGATAGATCAACGTCCGCGCCAGCTTCTTTCGCATCAATACGACCATCGCCATTTTCGCCATCAATTGAGTTGGTGATTGTCGGATCTACATTTAGACCTGCAGCTGCACCCGCTTCTTGTGCGTTAATGCCAGCATCACGGCTATCGCTCTCTGTGTTCAAATCTGTTGCAAAAGCTGCTGATGTTGAAAGCGCAATCGCTGCTGCTGCTGACAAAATTGTTTTTGAAAAAGTCATACTTTGTTATTCTCCTGTTTCGTTTTGGTTACGACAGGAAAAGACACAATGACAAAAAATGTTCCAAAAAAACTATAATTTTTTTCTGGCTAATTATTTTTTATCTGGAATATAGATCACTTTTCACACCCAAATAATTATCCCATGCAAACCAGAATGCCACATGCCCTGGCACACGAGAGCGTTTATTTTTACCGTCTTTGGAAACCAAAAAATCCTCGTTTAAATCCCAATCACCAGCCTTTGAAGATAGAACACCCTGTTCGGATTGCGCAAAGGTTTCACCTTGGTCACGCTCATAAGCACGTACAGTTCTGGTATTTGCATCCCCTATCAAAACCACATTTTTCAAACCAACGCGGTCATTGATAACAGGTTGACTGACAAAGGCTTTGATGGGCCAGGCCTTGGCTGCACCAACGTCACGAATACCAAAAACATGGTCCTTACGTTTCACCAGTGTCTCATCACCCACAACCGCTGGGAACATCAAATCAGGTGAAGCAAAATAGGCTTGATAGGTAACACCAGACCCATAATTTCGTGCATAACCTGTTTCAAGCGAAAGCACTTTTGTGTTCGGATGCTTTGCTTTCCAGTCCGCCCAGGTTGTGATTGTACTTGGCTTGATCTTGAGCTTGATATTAGTTTGCAACAAAGGCCCAACAACCGGCTCGCCTGTAAACTGATTCCAAAGACTTTTGGTTTCTCGGTCAAACATCAATTTGTTGGAGCGATACAAAAGACCCGACGAACCAAAGACAAGCGGAGTGTCTCGTCCTTCCACTTGCGTTTCAAATAAAATCCCCGCACCACATAAAGTACAATAGGCAAGCGCAACCGGCATACCACCAATCGTATCATTGAACATCTCATGCCAACCCATGATGCGAAGCGGATAGGCGCGGATGTCACCATTGATTTCGACTCCAAATACCAGATCATCATCCAGCAGATAATCGGCACCATCGGCTGCAATCATCTTGGGATTATCGAGCGAGGTAATGCCATCGACAAGCACCCCGCCCCAGGTAATTTCTTCAAGCCTGATTTTCATGTTATCCGGTTTGCCAAAATTTCCCGCGAAAAAATCGAGGAACTTTTTGTCTGTATTACCCAGCAGTTTCATCTTGATCGCATGATAGCTTTCATGCGGCTTGATCTGTGGGTTCAACTCCTGAAAATCATAAGCCTCATGCCAATGGGTAATCTTTTGCTCTGCAAGTTTTGATAAAGCTTCAGCCACATAAATATTGCTACCCGTCCACCGCATGGCGAGAACAAGCGTGGGAATAAGACTTTTATCATTTAAAGCAGAAAGCGCTTGAATAGGTTCACGTTTATCTTCGCCTTGCAGAGAAAACATCTGCCAGCTCAAACGTTCAACATCAGGCGCGTCATCCGCATGTACGACACCTGACAAGAGGGCAAGATTGAGAACCAATAAAAATGCAGCAAAAATTTTCATAGGAATTTTTAGCTTAAAAATATCGCTCCGTGGGTAACAAGTTTATTACTACAGTATTACCAAGATGCGATCAGCGCTTTTGGAGACGGCTGGCAATGATTTCAGAAAACAATATTGCAGCAAAGGATATCACAACGCCCAATATGATTAAGGTCAGCGCTGCTTCATCACCGGAGGGCGATTGCAACAAGGAATAAACGGCCAGTGCCAACGTCTGCGTTTCTCCTGGAATGTTGGAAACCAATGTAATCGTCGCGCCAAACTCACCCAGCGCTTTTGCAAATCCCAAGACGCCACCCGCAATCAATCCGGGCATGGCTAATGGTAATGAGATTGAGAAAAACCCGGCAAAACGATTTGCCCCAAGTGTTTTCGCAGATTCCAAAACCTGCCTGTCCTGAACCTCAAAAGCCAATCGTATAGGCCGCATCACAAGCGGAAATGCCATAACACCCGCAGCCAACGCCGCTCCCGTCCAGTTAAAAGCAAAGGTAAAACCAAAGATTGATTGTAGAACACTGCCTATCGCCCCGTTAGGCCCGAACGCGATCAATAACAAATATCCGGTGATCACAGGCGGCATGACAAGCGGTAAATGGCAAACTGCATTCAACAAATGCCATCCGCGAAACTGCTTGGTCGCCAAAACATATGCAACTGCGGTTGCAAGCGGCAAGGTAAAGACCATCGCAACAAAAGATACTTTCACAGAAAGTGCGACGATCTGCCAAATTTCTGGTGAGAAAAAGCTGCTCATCAAACCATACTCATTGTGTCTTCACACTTTGAAGTGACAGAAAACCGTAACGGCTAAATATTTCTTGCGCAGTATTACCCGTTAAAAACGTCACAAAGCCAGTCGCTTCATCACTTTCTTTGACCACACCTGCCAAGTAACGGATGGGCGTATGGCTACTTTTAGGAAACATATAATGCAGATCTAACTTGGTTTGATTATGCAAATCTGATTGATACACAATCCCTGACAACAAATCGCCGCGCTCTATTTGTTTCAACGCTACACGCACATTTTCAGCAAAGACAGCCTTAGATTTTACATCCTGCCAAACGTCCAAGTGCTGCAAGGCTTCGAGCGCATAAATGCCAGCAGGTACACTTTGCGGATCGCCCATGGCAAACCGATCCCGCGATAAAATTTTAGACCCGTCTTTGATTTCGCTTGTTGAGGCAATCACCAAACGGTTGCCTGCAATCACAAGACTTTGGTTTGCGTTAATACTGCCCTTGATCTCAAGCCAGTCAATCCACGCCTGATTGGCAGAAATGAAAACATCAGCCGGCGCGCCAGCTTCTACCTGCCGCGCAAGCGTTGAAGTCGCAGCAAAAGAAAATGCAACTTTACAGGCACATTGTTTCTCATACTGCGTGCCAATTTCTTCAAGCGCATCTTTTTGACTAGCAGCCGCAAACACAAGCAACCGCTCGGAAGCTTTTGCAGGTAGAACAATCATACAAAGACACAGGATTAAGACTCTAAACATGCACCCGTTTTAGTGCATGTTTTAGAGCTTCGAAAGCACTTATTTTTGCTTAGGCAGCAACCGGCAATTTGCGCCTTAGCATTTCAAGCGTTTTTGGTCCGAAGATTCCGTCAGCCTGCAATCTGTTTTCACGTTGAAATCTTTTTAAAGTCACTTCCGTTGCCGGACCGAAATCACCATCGATGCGAAGCGTATAGCCAAGACTGGATAAATCCTGTTGTAACTGACGCACCGCATGACCGCGACTGCCAAAGCGCAACATCGCCATAGCATTGCGTTTTACTAAGGGTGACGACAAATCCGGCTTTCGCTTAAGTCGTAAAAATTTCAGATAAGCATTTCGCATTTTAGTATGATATTTATAACGCGCATAAGCGGGTCCATTATACGCACGCGCAAAGCCTGCCCAGTCATGATTTTGCAGTTTGGAAATCAACCGCGCTTTTTTGATGTAGCGCATCATCAACCTGATTTGCCCCGCCACCCCATCACGCGCTTCAAAGACCAACCCATCGATACTGCCAAACCCAAGCCAGCGCCAGTGCGACCCCATCACCTGACCACAACCCCAAGAGCAGGATGAAAGCGCTGCAACTCGGTCAATGCTGCTGGCACGGTTTAATAGCTTCCAACGGTTCGCTTGCCTCAAAGGATTTTTAACACGCCCGGCACGCGAATGCGCAAGTCCGCGCACCACAGCCTTGTTTCGTTTCGAATTGGGCAAAAGACGATAAAAATAATGCCCTTCAAATCGAATAAGTGGCTCCATTCGCCCTTTAACCATGGCACCCAAGTTGCTATTGCTTTCAACTTCGACCACCGCCATCAAAGCTTCGGGTTCAATGTCATGCACTTTGGCAATCGCGGTGATTTCTTTCATCAGTTTTGCTTCAAACATAAAACGCTCCTTTTAACAAAAAGCGTCTCATGGGTTGTTTGGACGGGGATAAGTTTCTTTGCAGAAAAATAAATTCCTGCTAATGGAAACCATTACGAAAGAGACAAAATGAAAAAATCCATTCTTCTACTAAACGGCCCAAACCTGAATTTGCTTGGCATGCGTGAGCCGGAAACCTATGGCTCACAAACGCTTGCAGACGTTGAAGCGCTCTGCAAAGAGCATGCTGAAAAACACGGAATTACGCTTGAAAGCTTCCAGTCCAACCATGAAGGTGTGCTGGTTGATACCATCCAGCAAGCAAAGGGCGTCTATACCCATATCGTTATGAACCCGGGCGCTTATACGCATACTTCCATTGCCATTCGCGATGCGATCATTGGTGTTGAAGCTAAGGTTTATGAGGTCCATATTTCAAACGTTTACGAGCGTGAAGAGTTTCGCCATCATTCCTACATCAGCGATATTGCAAAAGGCACGATCGTTGGCAAAGGCGTGCCCGGTTATCTGGAAGCCATCGACCAAATTGCGGAAGACAAATAATGCGAGATTATTCTGAAGTCACAAAATCAATTGCAGCAATATGCAAAGGCGAAACAGACGCAATCACCAAAATGGCAACAATCTCCTGCGAGCTCTTCCACGTTATGGAAGGTTTCGATTGGGTTGGTTTTTACCGCGTAGTTGAACCAAATCTCTTAAAGGTTGGCCCATACCAGGGCGGCCACGGCTGTCTTGTCATCCCATTCGATAAAGGCGTTTGCGGCGCATGCGCGAGAACCGAAGAAACCCAAATCGTAGCAGACGTAAAAGCATTCTCAGACCACATCGCCTGTTCATCCTCCACGCAATCAGAGATTGTTTTGCCCGTATTTGAAAACGGAAAACTCATCGCCGTGCTCGATGTAGATTCGGATAAGCATGATGACTTTGATGAGAGTGATAAAGTGGCGCTTGAGAGGATAATTAAACAAAACTTCTAACTAGGCGCGCACTCTTCCCAAACCCTTGCCCATAAGCGCGCGAAAAAGAAGACAGCGAATTAAACCCGCTCCGCACTGCAATCTCCCTTAAAGACAGACTACTATCCTGCACCATCCTGTTCGCGGCTTTTAATCGCAAATTCAGATAAAACCGACCAGGCGTCATCCCAACATGCTTTTTAAAAATACTCTCCAGCGTATTGGAAGAAACGCCAACCCGTTTTGCGATTGCTGCGACGGGGATCGGTTGTTCTATGGTTTGCTCCATTAATCTGACCGACTTCTCCAACCTTGCGTCTTGTTGTGCAATCTTGCCGAGTGATACAAGCGGTTGCGCATCAAA
>CALFBU010000319.1 GCA_937951455.1 uncultured Rhizobiaceae group bacterium | reverse complement strand
ATGTATTCTCGAGAACCTTCGGCAAACGCTCTGCATCGGTTGTTGGCGTTGCCAGACGAATGAAATTGATGTTGTGATCCATCGCAGGGATGCAAAGCTCATGATCGGCTTCCGGCGGCAAATCCACAATGATTAGCCCGTCAACACCTGCAGCGTTAGCATCTTTCAGGAACTTCTCATTGCCGTATATATAAATCGGGTTGTAATAGCCCATCAAAATGATCGGCGTATCATTGTCTGTTTTTCTAAAATCGGCCACCATAGCCAAAGTCTTGGCAAGCGTCTGCCCGCCTTTTAATGCACGTTGACCTGCCAGCTGAATGGAAGGGCCATCTGCCATCGGATCAGAAAACGGCATGCCGATTTCAATCAGGTCTGCTCCTGCTTTGGCCAAGCCATTGAGGATTTCCTGGCTTGCTTCCATGTTTGGATCACCCGCCATTATAAAGGTTACAAGACCTGGACGCCCTTCAGATTTCAGCGCTTCAAAGCGTGTATCAATTCTTGTTTTCATACTTTTATACTTCTTTGAAAATTATTCGGTTTCCATATCAACGCCAAGCGCCTTGCCGACGGTAAAGACGTCCTTGTCGCCTCGGCCACACAGGTTCATGACGATGATATGGTCTTTGTCCATTTTAGGCGCACGTTTTACAACTTCGGCGAGCGCATGACTTGGCTCAAGAGCGGGGATAATGCCTTCGGTTCTGCAAAGGAGCTGGAAAGCATCAAGCGCTTCTGTATCCATGATCGGTACATATTCAACACGCCCTGTATCTCTTAAGTATGAATGCTCTGGCCCAATGCCCGGATAGTCAAGACCTGCAGAAATTGAGTGGCCTTCAAGAATTTGACCATCATCGTCTTGCAGCAGGAATGTACGGTTGCCGTGCAGCACACCAGGCTTGCCAGCTGAAAGCGATGCACAGTGTTCTTCGCCTTCAAGACCACGACCGCCCGCTTCAACGCCGACGATTTGCACATCCTTGTCATCGAGGAAAGGATGGAAAAGACCGATCGCATTTGAACCACCGCCCACAGATGCAACCAGCATGTCCGGCAAACGTCCTTCTGCTTCCATCATCTGTTCTTTACATTCTGTACCGATCACCGATTGGAAGTCGCGCACCAGTTCAGGATAAGGATGCGGGCCTGCGGCAGTACCGATCAGATAATAAGTATCTTCAACATTGGTTACCCAATCGCGCAATGCTTCGTTCATGGCGTCTTTCAACGTTCCGGCACCTGCGGTTACCGGCACAATTTCAGCACCCAACAAACGCATGCGGAAAACATTCGGGCTTTGGCGCTCAACATCCGTCTTGCCCATGTAGACCTTACAAGGCAAACCAAACTTGGCGGCAACCGTCGCGGCAGCAACGCCGTGTTGCCCAGCGCCTGTTTCAGCAATGATGCGTGTCTTGCCCATGCGTTTTGCAAGCAGGATTTGTCCCAGACAATTATTGATCTTGTGTGATCCTGTATGGTTCAGTTCATCACGCTTAAAATAGATTTTTGCCCCACCCAGTTCTTCGGTCAGGCTTTCTGCAAAATAAAGCGGAGACGGGCGACCCGTATAGTGCTTGTTCAGGTAATCTACTTCAGCCTGAAAACTTGGATCGTTTTTGGCAGCTATATAATGCTTTTCCAAATCCAGAATAAGCGGCATGAGTGTTTCAGCAACATAGCGACCGCCGAAAATACCGAAGTGACCGTCTTCGTCTGGCCCGTTTTTAAATGAATTTGGTTCAATTGGTTTATTCAAAACTAAAATCCTTACCCCAAGCTGGCTACGTCA
The DNA here is from genome assembly GCA_937951455.1 of uncultured Rhizobiaceae group bacterium. Classification (GTDB taxonomy): domain Bacteria; phylum Pseudomonadota; class Alphaproteobacteria; order Rhizobiales; family Rhizobiaceae; genus JAALLB01. The sequence continues at coordinate 896 of CALFBU010000319.1, read as the reverse complement.
CATTGATGACAAGTCGCCAAAAATTCTTCTATTAATTTAATGTTTTTAACACCCGCAGCACTTTCAACACCTGATGAAATATCAACTGCATTAGCGCCTGAACGTTCAACTGCCTCACAGACATTGGAAGCATCCAAACCGCCAGATAACATGTATGGCACATTTTTAGGCAAAGCGTCCATGATTTCCCAATCAAATGCGACACCATTACCACCCGGCAAGTCTGAGCCTTTTGGCGGCTTTGCATCGAACAGGAATTTATCAGCGATACCAATATAAGGCGTGACCTTTTCAAAATCAGAAGCTTCGCTGATGGCAAAGGCTTTCATGATTGGCAGGTTATAGGTTGATTTTAACTCGCGCACACGCTCAACACTTTCACTGCCGTGAAGTTGCAAGACATCAGGCTGCATGGCTTTGACGATACCATCCATGTATTCATCGTCTGCATTGACCGAAACCGCAACTCTTTGAATTCTGTTGCCTGCGTGACTGGACAAGGCTTCTGCTTGTTCCAAACTGACGTGACGCGGGCTTTTTTCAAAGAAAATCAGACCCAAATGCGTAGCGCCACCCGCAATAACGGCGTCGATGCTTTCATTGGTGGATAGGCCACAAATCTTGATGTCTATTTTCTGTTTCATGGAGGATGAAGTCGCACGATTAAAGGAGAGAGTCTAGTCCTTCGACAAGCTCAGGATGAGGTTTCGACGGGCTATGGCAGAGAGTAAAAGTTTTAAGCCTTCCAGCTACCCTCGTCCCAAAGACGTTTAAGCGAAACCTTATAATTTGGCCATTGATATTCTAGCCCCAACACATCCTTTGATTTCTGATTGCTGACGCGTTTGTTCTCACCATAAAAACTCCTCGCCATAGGAGAAATATCTGCGGTATCA
>CALFBU010000318.1 GCA_937951455.1 uncultured Rhizobiaceae group bacterium | reverse complement strand
GTGATGACATCATCGTCGCGGCCAACGAAACGAATGAACTCGCCTTCACGAATGCCTCTGTCGCCTGTCAGCAGCCAGTCGCCTCTGAATTTTTCTAATGTAGCTTTTGGATTGTTCCAATATTCAAGCATCATGGAAGCAGAACCACGCTTGACCGCTATGTCGCCTTCTTCATGCGTTGGGTTAGCTTGGTCATCAATGACCTCTACTTGATGTCCCGGCACAGGTTTGCCAATAGCGCCCAACTTGGGTTTAAACCATTTCTCACATGAAGATAAAACCATGTTGCATTCCGTCTGGCCATAGAACTCATTGATGGTGAGACCAAGCGCCTGTTTACCCCAACGCTGCATTTCTTCGCCAAGCGGTTCGCCACCACAGCCCACGGTGCGCAAGCCTGAAACCTTGAAGTTTTCTGCTTTCAGTAATCTGAGTGCTGTTGGCGGGAAGAAAATATTTTTGACATTTCCCGCTTTAATTATTTCGCGACACATCTGAGAACCAAACTTATCGACACGCGACGCAACAATCGGAACACCGTGATGCAGCGCTGGCATGAGCACATTCATCAATCCACCAATCCATGCCCAATCTGCTGGCGTCCATAAAACATCCTCTTCTTGCGGCAAAAGATCGTGGCTCATTTCGATACCCGGCAGATGACCGCGCAAAACACGATGCGCATGAAGCGCACCTTTGGGTGCTCCGGTCGTGCCAGAGGTATAGATTAAAAGGCCGGGCGTTTCTGCGTTGGTTTTTGCGATTTCAAATTCACCAGGCTGGGCATTTTCTGCCAGCAATTCAGGTACAATGATATGCTTGAGTTTGGGAAGTTTATCCCTCAATGCTTTCAGAGTATCAGCACCATCGGTATCTGTGATGATCACTGTTGCACCTGAGTCATTCACGCGCGATAGTAGCGCTTCTTCACCAAACAATTTGAAAAGCGGCATGGAGATGCCTGCCATTTTCCAGACTGCGATGTGACTTGCTGCCGTCCATACAGATTGTGAGCGAAAAACGCCTACACGGTCGCCTTGCTCTATATCAAGCGAGACAAGCAGATTTGCAAGCTGGTTCGATTTTGATTTCACTTCTGAAAAAGGCACGTCTTTTCGACCTCCAGAAGTCAGATCTATAATCGCAGTGCGGTCAGGATCAACATCCGCCCATTTATCACACGCATCCCACCCCATGTTATAGTGCTTTGGAAATTCCCAACGGAATTTCGAAAGTGCTTCTTCATAGGTTTGGAACGGGCTAAGCATCCTTATTCCTTGATCGTGCAATAAGGCGTGGTGGAGCGACCTTCGAGACATGCTTGGAACTCGGCTGTAATGCCTGCAATTTCTGCGACTTCGCATCCAAGTTTTGCAGATTTTCCTGCCTCTGGCCTTGCTTCCGCAACTTCGTTGCACCGCGCTTCACGATATGAGAACCAATTGCCCATTAGTTCTGCCAACATGGAATTTCCTGAAAGCGTCAGCTTCTCAATCAAGATTTCTTGCTGGTTGCTCATCTCGTTTTCCCAGTCTGTTTTTTGTTTTAACAAACATGCAGAATGCGTATCGGTTCCAACCGAATGCTCACCACACGGCGCAAAGATCATACCGCGGCACTGCTGCCAGCTGGCTTCCTCACCAATTTGAGCAAGACAGTTTAGAACAAGCGTTTGGTTGGTTATGGGTTGGGCTTGTGCAGGGTATGCAATCAAGACTATCAGCATGAAAATACACTTCATTTTCTTTCACCTATCCGGTTTTGCAAGACAAAATACTGGCGCGCCGTCTCGCTCATCATACAGGACATGAAGGCAGGACCGCCGCCTGTACCACCACCCCATTGACTTACTTCATATTGACATAAGGCATCCCGATAGGTGATCCATCTTCTCTGCATTTCTTTTAATGCAGGTGCTTTTGAAGGTGCTGATGATTGATATGATCTAATCTCTTCGTCATCCGTTTTTTCAAATTTAAGTAAAGCAGAGTAAGCCTGATTGAGTTTTAAGTCCCAATGATCAAGTTCGAGACTTGTGCAGCCCGACATACCAACCGTTGTCTCACCACCTTCGTTTTCATTCATACAAGCTGCAGATGCCTCACCCACACATTGCATCTGATTTTCAGCCGGAGACCGCTGAGAACAAAAATCTGCAAGTTCTAATCTGATATTCAAGTCTTGTGCATGTACTTTCACTAATAAACCAAGAAGCAAAACCAGAGATAGCTGAATGATGCGCATCACGCCGTTTCCTTCATCAATTCTCGGCCGATTAACATGCGTCTGATTTCCGATGTGCCTGCACCGATCTCCATGAGCTTTGCATCGCGCATGATTCTTGAAACCGGGCTGTCGGATAAATAACCCGCCCCACCCATGGCCTGTACAGCCTGGATGGATTGCAGCATGGCTTGTTCTGATGCGTAGAGTACACAGGCGGCTGCGTCCTGTCTGGTAACTTCCCCTCGATCACAGGCTTGAGCGACGGCATAAACATAGGCTCGTGATGTGTTCATAGCGGTATACATGTCCGCAATCTTGCCTTGCATGAGTTGGAAATCACCGATCTTTTGGCCGAACTGTTTGCGCTCGTGCATGTAGGGCATGATTTCATCGAGACAGGCATTCATAATGCCGATCCCGATGCCTGCAAGCACCACACGCTCATAGTCCAGACCAGACATGAGAACGTTTACGCCTTTGCCCTCTTCGCCCAAAATATTTTCGTATGGGACTTCACAATCTTCAAAAATGAGCTCCGCCGTGTTGGAGCCTCGCATGCCGAGTTTGTCGAAATGGGGTGAGGTGGAAAAACCCTTCATCTCTTTTTCAATCAGAAATGCTGTAATGCCTTTTGGCCCTGCGTCCATATCGGTTTTGGCATAGACCACAAGCGTATCGGCGTCCGGGCCATTGGTAATCCAGTATTTGTTACCGTTTAGAACAAAGCGATCGTTGCGCTTTTCCGCTCTCAATTGCATGGAAACCACATCGGATCCAGAACCAGGCTCTGACATAGCAAGTGCACCCACGTGATCGCCTGAAATCAAACGCGGCAAATATTGCTTCTTCTGTTCATCATTGCCATTCAGCGAAATCTGATTGACGCAAAGATTTGAATGCGCTCCGTATGAAAGCGAGATGGAAGCCGACGCACGAGCGATTTCTTCCACCGCAATCGTGTGTGCGAGGTAGCCCATACCAGCACCGCCAAATTCTTCATCCACTGTGACACCCAGCAGGCCGACATCACCCAGCTCTTTCCAAAGGTGAGCCGGAAATTCATTTTTCAAATCGGTTTCTGCAGCCAAAGGCTTAATGCGCTCTTGTGCAAAACGATGGGTCATATCCCGCAGCGCTTCAATCTCCTCGCTTAAACCAAAACTCATACTTGCATTAAACATCAGGCTATTTCCTCCAGTTTGGGTGTCAATCTTTCGGCCTCAAGCCCAACTACTGACAAAACCAAATTTACATATATTTTTTCGATTTCTTCCACGCCCAAGCGGCCACCATAGCGATACCAGGTGTTTACGCCGGTCATCATGGAGATAATGGCCATCGTAGTGACTGGCACATCGTCGATTTGAAAATCGCCGTTTGCCTGACCCTGGCGTAAAATACCGCGTAAAAAGCGCTCATATTCCTGACGCAGTTTCATGATCTCTGCATAAGGCTCGGGCTCAAGATTTCTCAGCTCCATATAAGCGATGAAAACCTCTGCCGGCTTGTCGATATGATAGCGAATGTGGAACTGCGTAAAAGACTTTAAAGCGCTTACAGGATCATCCACCTTGGGCTGCGCATTCAATGCTGATAACAAATCATTCATGTGAGCCAACATCAAACCGTGCAGAATGGATTGTTTGGTTGGAAAATAATTATAAAGTGCGCCCGCTTGTATGTTACACTGGCCTGCAATCTGACGCATGGATACTGCGGCATACCCATGATGCGCAAATAATGTCAGCGCCTCTTTCAAGACGCGCTTTTCAGTTTCCTTGCCATTTGATCCAATCGTTCTCGCCATTTCAAAAGATAATCACGAAAAACATCACTTGGCAAGATTAAATGAACGATTGTTTAATTAAATCTCTTACCACTCAATCGCATCGCCTTTGTAATCCCAAAATGTACCTGTTTGTTCAGGGTTCAAACCATCCAGAACCTGAAGCATTTGTGACGCGGAATGCTCTGGCGTAAAGCGGGTGCGATCGCTTGCAAAAGGATCTGAAAGCGAAGTCTCCACCGTTCCCGGGTGAAGGGCTACACAAATACATTGAGTCTTGTTCCTGGCCAGTTCTATCGCTGTGCATTTTAAAAACATGTTAAGTGCTGATTTTGAAGCGCGGTATGAATACCATCCCCCTAAAGAGTTGTCGCCGATACTGCCGACGCGTGCTGAAAGTGTAGCAAAGATCGCTCTTTCCTTGCGCGGCATCAAAGGTGTGAAATGCTTCATCAACAATGCTGGTCCCATGG
>CALFBU010000317.1 GCA_937951455.1 uncultured Rhizobiaceae group bacterium | reverse complement strand
ACTATCGCCAACACCAAAAAGGCGAAGAAACATCGACCAACTCAATCGCCTCCATTTTCGCATGGACAAGAGGTTTGGCGCATCGTGCCAAGTTGGACAACAACGAGGCATTGGCAAAATTTGCTGATACACTCGAATTTGTGTGTATTGATACCGTTGAGTCGGGCTTTATGACTAAAGACCTAGCACTTCTGATTGGTCCGGATCAGCCATGGCTATCGACCATGGGCTTCCTAGACAAGGTCGACGAAAACCTGCAAAAAGCGATGAGCTAAATTTTATAAGTAAAGCTCACAAAAGCCGGATTTATTCCGGCTTTTTTTATATCTTTCAGTGACTTAAATTGTAAAATTTTAGAGTGATTACTTCTTGATTTGCTATCTTGCTTCACACGAAACAATCAACACTATTTGATTAGCAAGTGTAATGTTGGATTGTTATGAAATGGTATGCGTTCTATTTTTCTTATTATTGCTGTCATATTCACCACTCCTGCCATCGCTGATAAACGCGAAACGCTTTATGGCGCTTGGGGCACAGATAAGCAGTGTGCGCGTGCGCCTGTTGTGCCGGGTAGTTTGGTGGAATCAGAGCCATTTGTGATAAACTCACAATGGCTGAGACGCGGTGTAATCTGGTGCAAGCTTTCCTGGTTTCCGGTCGAAGACAGGGAAAACGGTTTCTTTACGGGAGCAAACGCACTGTGTGGCGAGGACACCATTCAAAATTACATTCTCAGCATGACGCTTGCCAATGATGAATTGACAATCCTGTGGGGACATTCCAACAAAAAAGGTCCGCTGAAGCTTTGCGAAGGAACGCAAAGCCCATCTCTCAATTGATTTGTATGAGCTTCAAGTCTAAAGCGCAGCTTTAACCGCATCAATGGCCGCTTTTGCTTTATCACCGTCAGGCCCACCTGCTTGCGCCATATCAGGGCGACCGCCGCCGCCTTTTCCGCCAACCGCTTCAGAGGCGACACGTACCAAATCAACGGCGCTGAATTTGTCAGTCAGATCGCTTGTAACACCCACAACAACACCGGCATTTCCGTCTTCTGAAACGCCAGCAATCGCTACGATACCGGATTTGATCGATTGCTTTGCATCATCAACCAGACCTTTAAGCTCTTTTGCAGCAATGTTTTCAACGACCTGCCCTAAAAACTGCACTCCGTTGACATCTTGCGCACTTGCGGAAGAACCACCAGCACCACCACCCAGCGCCAATTGCTTTTTCGCGTCAGCCAATTCACGTTCAAGTTTTTTACGCTCCTCAACCAATTGAGCCACACGGTCTACCGCATTATGAGGTGGCACTTTAAGGGTTGCGGCAATGTCTTTGACGCGTTGCTCTTGCTCGCCCAGGTAATTCAACGCAGCTTCGCCTGTGAGCGCTTCAATTCGGCGAACGCCAGATGAAACGGCACTTTCGCCGAGCAAGCGAATAAGCCCGATTTCACCTGTGTTGGAGACATGCGTTCCACCGCAAAGTTCCAATGAATATGTTTTGCCCGATTTATCGCCTCGGGTTGCCGTTCCCATGGAAACCACGCGCACTTCATCACCGTATTTTTCGCCAAACAATGCCATGGCACCCATTTCGCGAGCATCATCAACGGCCATCAACCTGGTTTCTACAGGTGAAGACTGACGAACAATCTCGTTTGACATCTCTTCCACGACGGCTAAATCCTCATCAGAAATGGCTTTTTGATGCGAGAAGTCAAAGCGCAAACGGTCAGGCGCAACCAGCGATCCTTTTTGAGCAACATGATCGCCCAAAACTTCCCGCAATGCTTCGTGTATCAAGTGGGTGGCTGAGTGGTGCGAGCGTGATCCGGCGCGTGATGCATGATCGACTTCGAGTTCAACCGCGTCACCTTTTGCCAATTCACCTTCGATAACTGTGCCCATATGAACGAAAAGGCCTTCGCCACGTTTCTTGACATCGGTGATTTCAATGGAACCGCCTTCAAAACGAATGATACCCTTATCACCCATTTGGCCACCACTTTCGCCATAAAATGGCGTCTGGTTGACCACAAGTGATATGGCATCCCCTTTTGAAGCCTTGTCCTTTGCTTCGCCCTCGATCACGATGGCCTGCACAACGCCTTCGGCAATTTCCGTATCATAGCCCAAGAATTCGGTTGAGCCGTATTCTTCCCTGATTTGGAACCAGATACGGTCATCTGCTGCTTCGCCAGACCCTGCCCATGCAGCGCGTGCGTCCGCTTTTTGTTTTTCCATGGCGCTGTTAAAGCCATCAACATCTACACCGATATCGCGGCGGCGGAGCGCATCTTGCGTCAAATCCAAAGGAAAGCCATAGGTGTCATAAAGCTTGAAAGCGGTTTGACCGTCGAGCCGATCGCCCTCACCTAATGCTGCGGTAGCGTCGTCAAGAAGCCCCAAACCGCGCTCAAGCGTTTTACGAAAGCGCGTTTCTTCGAGTAGCAATGTCTCTGTGATTAGCGCTTCGGCACGCCCAAGCTCTGGATAAGCAGCGCCCATCTCATTCTGCAAAGTCGGAAACAGACGATGCATTAACGGGTCGCTCGCACCAAGCAAGCTCGCATGACGCATGGCACGACGCATGATACGGCGAAGTACATAGCCACGCCCTTCATTGGACGGCAGGACGCCATCAGCAATCAGGAAAGCTGACGCACGCAAATGGTCCGCAATCACACGGTGACTTGCTTGTGTTTCGCCCTCTGCCTTTGTGCTGGTCAGGTCTTCACTTGCAGAAATCAGTGCTTTGAACAAATCAATATCGTAGTTGTCATGCTGGCCTTGCATGACGGCTGCGATACGCTCCAGCCCCATGCCTGTATCGATGGATGGTTTTGGCAAATCAACGCGCTCATCCACGGTGATCTGCTCATATTGCATGAAAACAAGGTTCCAGATTTCAATGAAGCGATCCCCGTCTTCTTCAGGCGAACCTGGAGGGCCACCCCAGATGTGATCGCCATGATCAAAGAAAATTTCCGAGCATGGCCCACACGGCCCCACATCACCCATCGACCAGAAATTATCGTCTGTTGGAATGCGTATGATACGGTCGTCTTTTAGACCTGCAATTTTTTTCCACAAATCAGCTGCCTGATCATCGGTGTGATAAACGGTTACAAGAAGTTTTTCTTCTGGCAGACCAAATTCCTTGGTGAGCAAGTTCCAGGCATTGGTTATCGCCTCTTCCTTGAAATAATCACCAAAAGAGAAATTCCCCAACATTTCAAAAAATGTGTGGTGACGTGCGGTATAGCCAACGTTGTCCAAATCGTTATGCTTGCCACCTGCGCGAACGCATTTCTGGGACGTTGCAGCACGGGTATAATCACGCTTTTCAAGACCGGTAAAAACATTTTTGAATTGCACCATGCCAGCATTGGTAAACATCAAGGTTGGATCATTGCGGGGAACCAAAGGACTTGAGTCCACTTTCGCGTGTTCTTTACCTGCAAAGAAGTCGAGAAAATGGGATCTAATTTCGTTTACACCGCTCATGTCAAACCTGTTAATTTAATTGCCTGGACTTTTGTAACCCTACTCATTTCGCAAGCAGGCCTTTAAGTCAAATCATTGGTAAGATTATCGTTTACGACGATGGCAAACGCCTGTCCAGCATTTGAAGTGGATTGACCTAAAAACAAATGCAAAAAAGGCCGCAGCGGGGAACTGCGGCCAGAAAACCATAATCCAGAGACGGGGATTATGCTTTGAGGTTAAAGTCATTAAGATGACTTTAGGGGGATTAGACTTTAGATTTCTGCTGCTTTATCCAGACCATCTTCAAGTGATGTGTCTAATGTTTCTTGAGCAGGATCCGGCTTTTCAATTTCACCGTCCAAAAGCGTTTCCGCAATCAAGCCAGCATTTTGACGAAGGGTTAGCTCAATCTCATCAGCAATTTGTGGATTTTCAGCCAAGAAGTTCTTTGAATTTTCACGGCCTTGCCCAAGTCGCTCTGAATTATAAGAGAACCACGCGCCAGACTTTTCAACGATACCCGCTTTTACGCCCAAATCGATAAGTTCACCGCGTTTGGAAACGCCTTCACCGTACATGATATCAAACTCAACCTGTTTGAATGGCGGTGCAAGTTTGTTCTTCACGACTTTAATGCGCGTTTGGTTGCCCACAACTTCATCACGATCTTTGATTGCACCAATGCGGCGAATATCAAGACGCACAGAAGAGTAAAACTTCAACGCATTGCCCCCTGTTGTGGTTTCAGGAGAACCAAACATAACGCCGATCTTCATGCGAATTTGGTTGATAAATATCACCATCGTATTTGAACGTGAGATAGATGCTGTCAATTTACGCAGTGCCTGACTCATCAAACGTGCTTGAAGACCAGGCAATGAAGCCCCCATTTCGCCTTCAATTTCCGCACGTGGCGTCAATGCGGCAACCGAATCGACCACCAAAACATCAACAGCACCCGAACGCACAAGCGTATCTGCGATTTCCAATGCTTGCTCACCTGTATCTGGCTGCGAGATCAAAAGCTCTTCCAAGTTCACACCGAGTTTACGCGCATAAACCGGGTCAAGCGCATGTTCAGCGTCCACAAAGGCGCAAATGCCACCAGATTTTTGTGCTTCCGCAATCGTGTGCAACGTCATGGTTGTCTTACCTGATGATTCAGGGCCATAAATTTCAATCACGCGTCCCTTTGGCAGGCCACCTATACCCAGCGCAATATCGAGACCGAGACAGCCCGTAGAAATTGTTTCAATTTCCACAACTTGCTCATTCTTGCCAAGCTTCATGATTGAACCTTTGCCGAATGCACGTTCAATCTGTCCAAGTGCTGCTTCTAATGCTTTGGTTTTATCCACGTTCTTATCGCCTTCAACCAGTCTCAATGAATTCTGCGCCATGATTATCACC
>CALFBU010000316.1 GCA_937951455.1 uncultured Rhizobiaceae group bacterium | reverse complement strand
TTAATGGCAGAAAGAGGTATCATAATTTATCCCTACCATGAGATAATTTCAGAACTTGCCAATGGTAAAAGTTTAGTCAATTCTACAGCTGGAATTATTATTGAAATTATTAGATATGCTCGTGAACGAGGTCTTTTATCTAATTAGCAAAAGTTGGAAATTTCCCACAAATAAGCATATCAGCAAACCTACCCCAACAAACCAAAGAACATCAAAAACATAAACACCGATTGAATGGTTTCCAAAATATACGGTGCTGTCATGATGACGCCGACGATTGAGGTGGCAATTGCGGCCATTACGAGTGCTGGTTTGATCCAGGAATATTTGCCGAACTCTTTTGTTTCGGCATCAAAATAATCGTTGCCCTTGATTTGGTTTGTCATTGCTAAACTCCATATTTATGAACATTGTTCATTTTTATACAGAATTCAGAATTTATTGCAAGTAAAAATGAACAACGTTCATTTATTGGTTAATTGACGTAAGAATTCCAGTCACAAACCTGCCGCTAAACAACCCTAAAACCACCTTTACTTTTTCTTAATGATGCCCTGCAGTTTTTGCATATCTGGCATTCGATATTAGCACTCGTAAAAATTGACTTAGAGTCATATATCAGGGTCAACACAAACACAGATTTTATTACTTGGAGTAAGTAACATGAACATGATCGGTTCTTTCAGAAAATGGCGCAACTACCGTCGTACTGTATCTGAGCTTAGCTCACTTTCTAACCGCGAGCTTGATGACTTGGGCATCAACCGTGGTGACATTAACTTCGTTGCACGCAACGTACGTTAATTAATAAACACTATTATTACTTCTTCCAATCTCCTCCTCCCTTTGGAAGAAGTTCAAGGGTCAACCTCCCCCCTCCATAGTTGACCCTTCCATCAGCGCCCGCAGCAAAAAATGCTGTGGGCGTTGTTGCTTTTAAGCCCATGGCATATATGTAGAAGTGAACGATGAGATGAGGGTCTAGGCGTGACAAAAACATTAAACATCATAGGCGGCGGTTTGGCAGGCTCAGAAGCCGCATGGCAAGCGGCCGAACTGGGCGTAAAAGTCAAACTCTATGAAATGCGCCCCACGCGCAAAACGGATGCGCACAATACGCAAGGTTTGGCAGAGCTTGTTTGTTCAAACTCTTTCCGCTCCGATGATAGCGAAACCAATGCCGTTGGCGTGCTCCACGCAGAAATGCGCGATGCAGGCTCCCTCATCATGCAATGTGGCGACTTGCATAAAGTCCCCGCCGGCACAGCGCTTGCGGTAGACCGCGATGCTTTTTCGGATGAAGTGACCAAAAGGCTGGAAGCCCATCCAAACATTGAGATCATACGCGAAGAAGTTACAGGCCTGCCACCGACAAGCTGGGGGCAAACCATCATCGCAACAGGACCGCTTACTTCTCCCGATTTGGCAAAGGAAATTGCCCAAGCAACGGGCGAAGATGAATTGTCTTTCTTTGACGCCATCGCACCGATTGTTCATTTTGATTCCATCGATTTTGACAAAGCCTGGTTTCAATCGCGCTATGACAAAGTAGGCCCTGGCGGCAACGGCAAGGACTACATCAACTGCCCGCTCGACGAAGACCAATATAACCAGTTTATCGATTCACTTCTTGAAGGCGATAAAACCGTCTTCAAGCAATGGGAAAACGTGCCTTATTTTGATGGCTGCCTACCAATCGAAGTCATGGCTGAACGTGGCCGCGAAACACTGCGTCATGGCCCGATGAAACCGATGGGGCTGACCAATTCGCACAAGCCGGATGAAAAACCCTATGCCGTCGTGCAACTTCGCCAGGATAACGCGCTTGGCACGCTTTATAACATTGTGGGTTTTCAGACCAAATTGAAATACGGCGCACAGGCAGAAATTTTCAAGGCAATTCCCGGTCTTGAAAATGCTGAATTTGCCCGCCTTGGCGGCATTCACCGCAACACATATCTCAACTCTCCTAAAGTTCTGGATGAGCGCCTTGCACTCAAAGGCAAGCCACATATTAGATTTGCAGGCCAAATCACTGGTTGCGAAGGCTATGTAGAAAGCGCTTCCATCGGTTTTCTTGCCGCCCGCTTTGCGGTTGCGGAACTGGAAGGCAAAGAGCTGGAACTGCCACCTATATCCTCCGCCATGGGCGCGCTTTTGCATCACATTACAACCGGGCACGTCGCCTATGATGAAACGGGCGAGAGCAATGAAAAATCCAAACGTTCCTTCCAGCCGATGAACGTCAATTTCGGTCTTTTGCCACCGGTTGACAAGTCTCTGCTGAAAAAACCTGAAGGCATGAAACGCTGGCGCGGCAAGGATAAAACCATCGCCAAAAAGAAAATCATGAGCGCGCGTGCACTACAGGATTTTAATCAGTGGTTGAGTGACACTTCTTTTTTGGAAGCCGCTGAATAAACGCCTCCGTTTTCTCTTGCCATAAATGTGATTCCTATGTGTTCACATCATATGGTTTCATAGGCCTAAGCTTTTGATGAAAGGTTAGGCATATGACATTTTTAAAACAAATCCTGATACCCGTTCCGATTGCACTTGCGGTGACAACGCAACCCTCTGCCCAAGAAAGCAATGCCTGCATCACCCATCAGGATTTGGTTCGAACAGTGTTTGAAAAGCTTAAACAGGACAAAGAGAAAAACAAAACACCTGAATTTCGCATCAGCAATGCTGATGACGGACAATCTCTGGTCTATTGGCACACTGGCGGGCGAACAGGCAGTTTCTTTGCTGCCACGTTTAAGTCAGACGGCTGCGCAATCTTAACCACAGAAGGCAAACTACGCAGGTTCATCTTTCCGAAAACAGCCTATAACACTGGTGTATTTTTTGAATTGGATGAATTCGATTACAAACTCTAGAACTTGCCAATCACGTTAATGAAGACACCTTCATCATCATAGGTAAGATCGGTAAGATCATCCGAGAATTGACCAAAGTTATAACCAACCCCAAGCTTCAAGTTATCGCCGATGTGGTAATAAGCGCCAGCAAGAATACCTGTATTGGTCTGGTCCAGTTCAGGCAACCAAAGCGCGCGCGCTTCTAACAACAGATCCCATTTCTCAACGAGGTGATAATCAATTCTGGCAATCGCCAAGTGAGCAGACGAATCCTGGAAGTTACCACTACCACGAACCGTTTCAATCTCACCGGTACGGAAACCGTATTTACCACCCACAGACCAGCGCTCGTTCAGATCGTAAATGAAATCACCTTCAAGCACATGGCTGCGCTGGCGCGGGCCAAGAATTTGGTTTTGAGCGTTCACTTGTTGAGAGCCTGGAAGGTCTTCAAGATAGGTATAACGGAACAACGCATTCAAGCGATCACTCTCAACCGGACGATATGCCCAACCGATTGACCCTTCAACATAGTCACCATCCAGAATGGTATCCTGATCTGACTCTGAAAGCACGGCATCGATGCTCGCGATAAAGCGCCAGTCATCATTGTGCAAATAGCCATATTGGCCACTTAGCAAATAAGTGTTGCGATCTCTAACCGCTGCATTTTGCCCCTCTTCAAAACGTGCTTCAAAGCGAAGTGAGGCATTTCTGACTTCTTCGCGCAAGGAGGCACTGCCTGAGACGGCAACGCGGTCAAAATCACCATTGATTTCGTCATAGACTTCACCCGCTTCAAGTCCTGCGCTGAAAGTCCAAACCGCATCCGGTGTAAACGTAACGCCATACGTATGCGTTAGCGAGCGCTGCGTGCCAGAGAAATCATAATTTTCTTCAAAATATGCCGACCATTGGTCGTTTAATTTGCGGTTTGCACCATAGACAATAGAGCCCAAATCACGCCCAAACGGATCATACCCATTTAAATCCCCTGCAGTCGTATCGGGATCAATACGGTAACCTACGTAATAACGGTCATCTGCATTGGGTGAATAGACAAGTCCTGCCAGTGCGCCAACACCTTGCGTGCCATAAGAGACTTCTGCTTCTGCAGAAAGCTTGTCAGTGATCTGGCGTTCAAAGCCCACCCCTACACGATCATTGCGTTCACGCGATTTATCTCTGGAAACCGTTGCCTGACCAAAGACCCAAACTTTGTTCTTTTCATCATACGTGCGTGTAATACGAGCGCCCACATCTGTGCGC
>CALFBU010000315.1 GCA_937951455.1 uncultured Rhizobiaceae group bacterium | reverse complement strand
CAACCCACATGTTGAGACCGTTCTCAACGGTAATATCTTCGCGGATACGCGAAATATAAGTTGCATCTTCACCAGCACACTCCAGCGGTGTGATGTAAGTTTCTTCTTCCGGATTATCGACGACAAGACAGCCAGGCGCTTCACGCAAAATCTCACGTGCTTCTTTTGGAGAAATCTCATTTTCAAATTCGGTATTCACAGATTCAGAGTGACCAACAAACACAGGCACACGTACAGCGGTACAAGTGACCTTGATGTTTTTGTCCATCATCTTCTTGGTTTCTGCAACGACTTTCCATTCTTCTTTTGTGTAGCCATCCTCCATGAAAACATCGATGTGCGGAATCACATTAAAGGCAATGCGTTTTGGAAACTTAACAGCCTCAACCGGGTCTGCCACAAAAACAGCGCGTGTCTGGTTGAACAATTCATCCATCGCTTCCTTACCTGCACCTGAAACAGACTGGTAAGTGGAAACAACTACGCGCTTAATTTTGGCGTGATCATGCAAAGGCTTCAGAGCCACAACCAATTGGGCTGTTGAACAATTCGGATTGGCAATGATATTTTTCTTAGTAAACCCTTCAATCGCATCCGGGTTTACTTCAGGAACAATCAAAGGCACGTCCTGGTCGTAGCGAAAGGCTGATGAATTATCGATGACAACGCAACCTTGAGCAGCAATTTTGGGCGCCCATTCCTTTGAGATATCACCACCTGCTGACATCAGCGCAATATCGGTATCAGAAAAATTATAGCCATCCAGCGCCTTGATCTTCAGTGTCTTGTCACCAAATGAAACTTCCTTGCCCTGACTGCGACGCGATGCAAGTGCGACTACTGTATCTGCAGGAAAACCGCGCTCATCCAAAATATCGAGCATTTCCTTACCTACATTGCCGGTAGCGCCGACGATTGCAATTTTATATCCCATGGAATTTTCTTTCTTAACTATCACCCCCCTAATCAATATTTACATCACCCTCCCGAAATGCCCAGGAGAGTGGATAGGGCACAAGCGGAAGTGATTAAACCTTGAGGGTTTTCGTTGTCTTTGAAGTGGTCTTGGTTTTAGTCGTACGAAGCGTATCACAGCCAGCAAAAGTGACTGCGTTAAAAGAGGATAAAAATGTAAGAGCGTTATCAAACATAATTCAATCTCAAGCTTCGATGCAGGTTACATACCCTGATTTTAAAAAGAGTCAAGAAGTGCGGTATCTGAACCAGATTTTTAGGAAGGTTTTAAATGGGATAATCGATAAAGATCAGTCCCACGCAAAGGCTGTTTTGCATAACTTTTTGTCATCAAAATGCTCAGAACCATTGGCAATGGCGCGACCACCAGCATTTTGATAAAAGCCAATGGCGTGGTCATTGTCTGATAAAACCCAAACGACAACGCCCTTGTAACTTCTGCGCTTCAACTCAAGCTTGGCATCGGCAAAAAGCTTGGCGCCAAGACCCACACCTTGATACTCTGGGCGGAGATAAATTTCATATATCTCGCCTTCATGCGGAAAAGTACTAACCCGATTGGGGCCAAGCGTTACATAGCCAACGATTTCACCGTCCATTTCTACAACCAATATCAAGGTAGATTTGCGAATGGCATTCGCCCACCAATTTACATCGCGGCGACTTATCATGCGCGCCAAAGCTGCGTAAGGCACAAGCCCGGCATAAGCATGCTTCCATGACGCTTCATGAACCCTGGAGATAGCACCTGCATCTTCCGGTTTTGCACGTCTTGTATTGGCGGTAATTGTAAACATGAGATCATCTTACGTTTACTTTTTGTTAACCTAAAGAGAAAAATTCAAGATTCACCAAAAAATTCAAATCCTGAATTATCCAATGATCTCTTTTTCTCGCTCTACCAAGACCCCCCGTACTGATTCCCATAAGAATGAGAAAGTTTGAAAACCCTCTTCGGTTACTTCATCTGTATCAAGGGCCCACACTACATTTTCCAACGTTTCGAAAAGTTCTTTTTTCAAGATGACAATCTCGTTGCGTTGCTCAGCCAGTTTGGCCTTTTCAGCAATATCAAGCAAAAGATAATTGTAGCTATCCATACGATTCTTCTGACTTGATCCAAACCGTGAGCGCAAGGCAATCAAACTGGAAAACAACATAGCAGCAACGGTTACCATAAGGGCAAGTGGCTCTGCATTTTCCTGAATAAAGGAAGGCTCATCACGATCAAAATATTGTTGCGAACCTTCGTGTAAGGGAACGGCCAAACCTTCAGCAAAATTCGGGCGTTTGATGGCGGAAGCAAGCGCAAAACGAATGGTTAAATCCAATCTGTGCTCAAACAGTATGCGCGTCAACTCACGAATAGGCTCTGGATCCAGATTATCCTTGGTGACCAAAACACGTTGAACTGTTGCGGTAATGCTATGGCTTCTAGGCGTTGGGGCATTGCCAATAAATGTGCCTTTAGGAATGCTACCAACTTGTAAAAACGGGCGCTTGATCGAAATCGCTTCAGCCTGATCAATTGGCACATATCTAAGTGGAAGCTTTTTTAATTCTGAATCAGAAAAGAGATTAAGCAAAACCCTGTCACGCAGTGAACGCACTGTGAAAATAGCATCCACTTCACCCGATAGCAGTTTACTAGCCCCCGCTTCAAACGGGATTGATACCCAATTCACACCACTGATGGGAATGTCGTAATGATCGCCAACAATCCAGAAAGAGCGTAATTCATCAGTACCGTAAAAAGGAACAGCAACTGTTTTGCCAACCAGGTCTGTTGGAGAATAGATCAGGCTGTCGCTTCGTGAAATGAGTTGGAAATAATCCGGAAACAAATCCGCAATCATTCGAACATCACTGACAACAGGCGTGTCAGAACGTATGGTTGCGACATCAACCTCACCCTTGTTCAGCAGTGAAATATTTTCACTGGAGTTTTTACTTGGTATGACTTCAATGATTAAATTGTCCGAATGGCGGCTCACAACCGATGCAACATCTTTCATCAACTCATAAGAGTCTGAACGATAGGGGCCTGAGGCAACTTTCAAGGTTACTGGACCCTCATCACTGATCAGGTAGAAATACCCACCAACAACGAGCGCAATAAGACCCAACAAAGCCAAGCGCGAAAAAAGTTTGTACCCACCCTGCTTCGATTGCTTCTCATTTTTTAAACGCAATTCATCGATTGCAATTTGCTCTTTGTTTTCCACGCCCTGCTTATTCCCCTATTACCCACGTGCCATTGTTCAAGCATTTAGCAGATTAAGACAGTTCTCAGCAATTTGCGAGTTTTTCTTATTTCTTATTGCGTGCCGCAAGCGTTCTAAGACGAAGCGCGTTCAGGCGAATAAAACCATGCGCATCTTTTTGATTATATGCACCTTGGTCGTCTTCAAAGGTAACGAGCTCTTCTGAATAAAGCGACTTGTCACTTTCGCGACCCGTTACAATCACATTGCCTTTGTAAAGCTTCAAACGAACCTTGCCTTCGACGTGTGCTTGCGAATGGTCAATCGCAGCTTGCAGCATTTCACGCTCAGGCGAGAACCAAAAACCATTGTAAATAAGTTCGGCATAGCGTGGCATGAGCTCATCTTTGAGGTGTGCTGCACCACGGTCCAATGTTATGGATTCAATCGCACGGTGCGCCGTTAGCAAAATTGTACCACCCGGCGTTTCATAAATACCGCGTGACTTCATGCCAACAAAACGGTTCTCAACCAGATCAAGACGGCCAATACCATTATCATGCCCAAGCTTGTTAAGTTCAGCCAACAGACTTGCTGGCGAAAGACGCTTGCCGTTGATGCCAACCGCATCGCCTTTCTCAAATTCAATCTCGACTTCGGTCGCAACATCTGGCGCATCCATCGGAGAGATTGTGCGCATGTAAACATGCTCAGAAGCCTCAAGTGCAGGATCTTCCAGAATTTTACCTTCTGATGAAGAGTGCAGAAGATTGGCATCCACAGAGAACGGCGCTTCGCCTTCCTTGTCTTTGGGCACTGGAATTTGATGCTCACGCGCAAACTCAAGCAAATCAGTACGAGACTTGAAAGACCAATCACGCCAAGGCGCAATTACCTTTATGTTTGGATCAAGCGCATAGGCTGAAAGTTCAAAACGCACCTGGTCGTTACCCTTGCCCGTAGCACCATGGGCAATCGCATCTGCACCGGTTTCACGCGCAATCTCGACAAGACGCTTGGAAATAAGCGGACGTGCAATCGACGTACCCAAAAGATAAACGCCTTCATATGCGGTATTGGCACGAAACATCGGGAAGACAAAATCGGAGACAAATTCTTCGCGCACATCTTCAATATAGATTTCCTTGATGCCCATCATTTCGGCTTTGTTGCGGGCAGGTTCAAGTTCCTCACCCTGACCAAGGTCAGCGGTAAACGTCACAACCTCTGCATCATATTCAGTCTGCAACCATTTCAGAATGATGGACGTATCCAGACCACCTGAATATGCCAGAACAACCTTGTTTACTTTGTCTTTTGCCAAGCTCATGACGCTACCTTTATAATTGAAAGTCCGATCCTTGTCGGGAGGCGCAAGAAACGGATTGTCATTGAATAATTTTTCCAGTTGTATAAAGCACAAATCATTGCCTGTGAACCGTCATCAACACGCAACTCGTAACTTAGTTTTTTAAAGGTCAATCATGGACTTTCTCCCAAGCCTTCCCGTTTTTTCTGCCTTCACGGTTGCAGCCTTGATATTAACGCTGACCCCGGGGCCAGACATGACGCTTTTTCTCGGTCGCGCATTAACGCAAGGCCGCGCTGCAGGCATGGCAGCCATGTTTGGTGCAGCAACGGGCGTAATCATTCACACGCTTCTCGCTGCCTTCGGCATTTCAGCTTTGATACAGGCCTCCCCCAATGGATTTCTGGCACTTAAAATTGTAGGCGCACTTTATCTTTTGTGGCTGGCAGTACAAGCCGTCCGCGAAGGTTCTGCCTTCAGTCTGGAAGAGGCAAAGACAAAACCAAAAAGCCTTACCAGTAATTGGCTAACAGGGATTGGCATTAACATGCTCAACCCGAAAATTATTCTTTTCTTTATTACGTTTTTACCGCAGTTCGTTTCGCCAGAAGATACAAACGCCACAGGAAAAATGATTTTCCTTGGCTTTTATTTTATCACACTCGCATGCTTCTGTTGTTCGTTTATGATTTATGCCGTAGATAAAGTCGCAGATACGCTAAAGCGCAATCCGAAGGTAACCCGCGCGATTGATTATTTATTCGCCGGTGTGTTCTCGGCCTTCGCCATCCGCATTCTCTTTACCGAGCGCGGGTAAATTGTCCTGCCATCTGCCAGCACCACGCCCTGCTGTCATCCAGTAAAAAAATCCGCCGACAAACCCCATCGCAAGGGTTACAATCAAAGTCCCTTCGCTGGGTGTTGTTCCAACAGGCAATTGCGTGAAAACAACGAACAAGGCAGCCAAACCGCCCAGCACCAGATGGGTTACCATCCCGTTCCAGCGCATCATTTCTGTCGCAGCAATCGCAACAATGATGGGCAGAAGTGCCAGGCTTGCAATCTGGAAGCTGGTTACAAAACCAATGCCAACCCACGCAATTAAAAGAACCGCATACCCCCAATCTGTTTCATCGATGGCTTCAAAGGTTTCCGCGCCAAAAAACTCGACAAACAACCCTGATGAAATGCCATAAGACATAACCATCGCCGCAGCCAAAAGTGCGGCAATCAGGCCAAAACAAATGACAAACAACCGTCCGACTATGGATAAGAAAAGAGACATGATCCTCTCATAGCGGTTTTAAACCGGTGCATAAAGCAGATAATTATGCGCTCACTGTTATGAACACAGGCTTTTTAATAAGCCTGTATCCCCAAAATTTCATACTGGAAAACAAAGTCTTCAAATCTACCAAAATCAGTGGAAGCGTTTCCTTACTGTAAAATAGCGAGTAGACAAACCCGCCAACCAGACCGCCCACGATGGATGAATTGAGAATGATGAAATTCATATAGGGGATAAAAATAATTGCGAGAAAGAGATTGGCAATGAAAGCTGTAAGTCCACCAACGCCAATCCAATAGTAAGGCGATGTTATGGGTTTGATTGATCGCACATAAGCCGCAAAGCCAAAGCTTGGCAATACAATCAGGCCCGTAAGCAAACCACCCACCAAAAACACCGCAAGCAATCCCTTGGGGTCATGCCAGACTACCAATGGCGGCAAAATGGGCACAAATAATGTGACCAATACAATCGCCAAAGTAGCAAACCCAACCCCTAGCCCGCACCATAAAATTCTCAACATAACGCTCTCCAAAATTCAGTTTCGAGAACCTTATGCAAAATCAATTATGAGAATTTGTGCAGTCTACACGCAATTTGGGTGAAGTTTACTCACCATGTCCGGCAATCATCATCGCTTCCAGCGCCAGACGTTCTGTCTTTTTCATGCGCTCGGATTCAGATTTTAACTGACCACAGGCGGCCATGATATCGCGGCCTCTTGGTGTTCTGATGGGTGAGGCGTAGCCGTTTGCGTTGATGAAATCTGCGAATTTCTCAATCGTGTCCCAGTCGGAACATTCATAGTCTGAGCCTTCCCACGGATTAAACGGGATGAGATTAATCTTGGCAGGAATACCTTTTAGCAAGCGCACTAGTTCCTTGGCATCTTCCAGTGAATCATTAATACCCTTGAGCATGACGTATTCAAAGGTTATGCGACGCGCGTTATTGACACCTGGATAATTACGACACGCATCCAGCAATTCCTTGAGCGGATATTTT
>CALFBU010000314.1 GCA_937951455.1 uncultured Rhizobiaceae group bacterium | reverse complement strand
TCTCGACACACTTATTTCAGTAGAACTTACGTTAATTATTGGCAGATATGCGATTGATTGGCACTTGCCCAAATTTGGAAAATCGACAGTCACTGAAGCAGTACGGTCCTGGAAGGATGTTTGGCCCAGTCAACTCATACTGCCGCATCCAAGTCCGAGAAACAATCGCTGGTTAAAGCAAAATCCATGGTTTGAACAAGATGTCATTCCAGCGTTGCAAAAGCGTGTTGGCAAAATGTTTTGATGATGGATTATAATATTAATAACTCGCAATAGTTTTAGAACTGAATAGCTTGTTGCCATTAAGAGCTACCAAACCGTGCCCTTATCCGTTGCTCCAGTTGCACCCGCGTTTTGCGGTATGCCGCCAAAACATCTTCCCGCCTCCCCACTGCAATCGACGGGTTTTCGGTTTCCCAGAACTCGATTTCTACAGGCTGGTCTTTGAAAAAATCAACCGTGCCTTCATGCGCTTGGCTGGTGAGTGTTATCACCAGATCGACGAATGAATCTTCCAGTTGCTCCAGCGTCTCTGGTTCGTGAGACGATGCATCGATTCCGCGTTCGCTCATGATGGCTTGCATGAAACCGTCTTCATCGCCTGCGTAGATGCCTGCGGATTGGGCGTAGATTTTATCCTTGAAAAGATGCTGTGTGAGAAACTCTGCCATGGGCGAGCGGATTTGGTTCATATTGCACACAAAGAGAACCGACTTTGGCATTTCAGGCTTCGTCATTCGATAATAGTCCTACCCGCGCCAGTGCAAGACACAAATCAACGTGAAGATGCGACGCGCGGTATCAAAATCAATTTCGATTTTGCCGTCCAGTCGATCATTCAGGGTTTGCGACCCTTCATTGTGAAGCCCGCGCCTACCCATATCGATCGCTTCAATCTGGCTTGGCGTGGAAGTACGAATGGCATCATAATAGCTTTCGCAAATCAGGAAATAATCCTTGATGACTTTTCGAAACGGCGTAAGCGACAAGACATGCATGACGACTTTTTCATCATTCTCACGGCTGATATCGAACACAAGCTTGCTGTCCACAACGGATAACACAAGCTTGTAAGGGCCACCTTTGTCCCCAACCGGTTTGAAGGAATTTTCTTCAATCAGATCAAAAATCGCAACGGCGCGCTCGTGCTCCACGTCAGGCGTTGCCTTCGCAATGGAAGCGTCATCAAGGGTCACCTCGATTAATCGATCCTGATTTTCCGTTTCCTCCGACACGCTGTCTACCCTTTTGCATTACCACGAATTGCAATTGATTTACGATGTGCTTCCAATCCCTCAACGGTCGCAATCGCCTCTGCTGCAGGACCAATAGCAGATAATTGCTCTGGTCCACAGCGTAGAATGGATGTTCTTTTGACATAGTCAAGCACAGAAAGACCGGAAGAGAACCTAGCAGAGCGCGATGTTGGCAAAACGTGGTTTGAGCCCCCCACATAATCGCCGATTGCCTCAGGCGTATAACGCCCAAGGAAAACGGCCCCCGCATTGCGAATATCGGCAAATACGCTGTCCGGGTCTTCCGTCATGATTTCCAGATGTTCCGCAGAAATTTGATCAGCCAAGTGTGCTGCCTGCTTCATGTCTTTGACAATCACCACTGCACCAAAATCTTCCCAGCTTTTGGAAGCAATATCGGTACGCGGCAGGGTTTTAAGTTGCGCAAGAACGGCTTGCTCAACACGCGAACCAAAGTCCGCATTATCCGTGATTAAAATCGACTGCGCAGAAGCATCATGTTCAGCCTGCGCCAGCAAATCGGCCGCGACCCAATCAGGATCGTTTTCTTCATCCGCAATCACCAGCACTTCTGATGGCCCTGCGATCATATCGATGCCGACCGTTCCAAACACCTGACGCTTGGCTTCCGCCACAAAGGCATTGCCAGGGCCGACAATCTTTGCAACGGGTGAAATTGTCTGCGTCCCGAAAGCAAGTGCAGCAACTGCCTGCGCACCCCCTACCCGGTAAATCTCATCAATACCCGACATTTGCGCTGCAGCCAGAACAAGCGGCGTGATAAACCCGTCTGGTGACGGCACAACCATCACAATGCGTGGCACCGCAGCCACCTTGGCCGGCACAGCATTCATCAATACAGAACTTGGATAACTCGCCGTACCACCCGGCACATAAAGCCCGACCGCCTCAATCGCTGTCCAGCGCGAACCAAGCTCAACGCCTATGGCATCCGTATAGCGATCATCCTTAGGCATTTGACGCTCATGATGAGACTTGATGCGATCATGTGCGAGTTGAAGTGCCGCCAGCGTCTCCGCATCGATGGAAGCCGTGGCTTCATCCAGTTCATCCGCACTAACTCGAACAGAGCCCGCAGTTAAATCCAGCAGATCAAACTTCGACGTATATTCAAAAAGCGCTTCATCACCGCGCGCACGCACATCATCAAGAATGCCGCGAACGATCGAAGAAACATCTTGAGACGCTTCGCGCTTCTGGCCTAGCAAATCTTCAAATCGAGCTTCAAAGTCAGCTTGTGTATGTTCCAAACGAACTGGCAAGGTTATTTCCTATTCATTCTTTTTCGTGAGAAGGACGTCCCTTGGCTTCCCATGCTGCTGGCATGTCGGCAAGTTGCGCTTCAATACATTCTACATTCAGTTTTATGGCGCCATCGCCTGCAAAAACAAGCTCAATCTCGCCACTTGGTTCATCGCCTGCTTCAAACAGGATTGCTAAAAGAGACAAAACCATTTCTTTATCATAACGGTCTATGCCAGAGATTTTCACTCCCTTCACTTGCGCAAAGTGAAGCACGGACTTTCTGCGTTCCGATGTCTTGGTTTTACCATCTACTTCCCATGCAAAACGATTAAGCGACAGCGTAAATTGGTTTTGTTGAGCCAAATATTCAAGATCGCCAACCTTTAAAACAGCATCCTGACAGCAGGATGAAATCACCTGCAAGTCTTTCTTGTCGAGCGCCATTAGCTTCAATTGCTTCATTGGATTTTCCTCAAACGAAATTCTCCCAATGAATTAGGCTCAAAACGCAGAAACTTCAAGAAATGCTTTGGCTTTTAACCAGAAACGCGTTCGATAACCGCGCCGCAATTGGAAAGTTTTTCTTCCAGACGCTCAAAACCACGATCCAGGTGATAAACACGGCTCACCGTTGTTTTGCCCTCAGCAACAAGGCCAGCAATTACAAGGGATACTGAAGCGCGCAAATCTGTTGCCATAACCTGAGCACCGGTTAAGGTTCTAACACCCGTTACTGTCGCCGTATTGCCATCAACCGAGATATTTGCGCCCAGTCTCGCCAATTCCTGCACGTGCATGAAGCGATTTTCAAAAATCGTTTCCTGAATATCACTTACACCATCTGCCATGGTCATCAACCCCATAAACTGGGCCTGAAGATCTGTTGGAAAACCGGGAAATGGATCTGTTGAAATATTAACTGGTTTCAACGCAGCGCCATTTCGTGCAACGCGAATACCATCATTTTTGGTCTCAATCGTAACACCGGCTTCAACCAATACATCAAGCGCCGATTGCAAAAGATTAGGTTGCGCACCTTGAAGCAACACATCCCCACCCGTCATGGCAACGGCCATGGCATAAGTGCCAGTTTCGATACGGTCTGGCAATACACGGTGACGATAACCGTGCAGTTGATCAACACCATCAATGGTTAAGGTTGAAGTACCAATACCAGAAATCTTTGCACCCATTCCCACCAAACAATTGGCAAGGTCTGTAACCTCAGGCTCTTTTGCTGCATTTTCAAGAACCGTAGTGCCTTTTGCAAGCGTCGCAGCCATCAGTGCCACATGCGTTGCACCCACGGAGACTTTAGGAAATTTATACGTCGCACCGATAAGCCCACCTGGTGCATCCGCAATAACATATCCGTTTTCAACCTTGATATCAGCTCCAAGTGCCGCAAGACTATCGATGAATAAATCGACAGGTCGCTGCCCAATCGCACAACCGCCAGGAAGTGAAACAGTTGCCTTGTGCATACGCGCAAGCAATGGTCCGATAACCCAGAAACTTGCACGCATCTTCGAAACAAGTTCGTATGGTGCAGTTGTATCAACAATCTCTTCAGCAGAAAAATGGATCGTGCGCCCATCACAACCATTGGGCTTTTTGCGCTTACCTTCAACACGGTAATCAACACCATGATTGGTGAGAATACGCACCAGCGATTCGACATCAGCCAGATGTGGTACATTTTCCAAAACAAGTGGCTCTTGTGATAAAAGAGATGCAATCATCAAAGGAAGCGTAGCGTTTTTAGCACCCGAAATCGGAATAACGCCGTTAAGACGATTTCCACCTGTTACAACAATACTGTCCATTCTCTACCCAATCGCAATTCTTTGCCTGACAAAACAGGCATTGATCATTTTCCCTAGCCTTATGAGAAATGCATTCATAAATGATTAACCGTAAAGCTTCAACAAAAAGCCTTGTTCAAGGTTAATCGGAAAATTGTGTTTATACTTTGTGTTACTTGTCTTCAGACTTCACGGTTTTAGGAATATCCTTGGCACGCAATTTGACACTGAACTCAGGCGCATCAGCCTGGCCCTGACCAAGTTTGCGAACCTGCCCTTTTCTCTTCTTGAGATTATCCCTCAAGGCAGAGCGCAGTTTTACGCCTTTTTGTAAGGAACGTGCCTTGTTTCCATTTTCTGTCATGAGGGTGATTTAATGCTTATCAAAACCATCTGCAATATAAATTTTGAATAAGCCACAAATCCAAACGTATTATCGCTTGCGCCCCTCAATACCTTGTGGCAAAACGCCCTCAACTTGAAAGTGATTTCAAAGGCTGCAGTAGCTCAGTGGTAGAGCACCTCATTGGTAATGAGGAGGTCGAGAGTTCAATTCTCTCTTGCAGCACCAGCTACCTTCAAATTTTGCAAAATTGCTTTAAAAGGCTTGCGCACCATTTTGGTTATTAAAATTTGGGAAAATAATACGGTGGTCAGCACTAATAGCAGGGGGGTACCAACCACCGTATAACTCGAAATGCCCCATTTCGAATTCTGCTTGGATGGTCTCACAGTTTATTACGTAACGTCAATTTAAATGTGCTAATTCGGATTTCACAGTTCTAATGTGATAAAATCAAAAAATATACTATATAAAAACTGGTGGCATCGAACGTATTTTCTCGTATCCTCATATTGCGTTCAGGCCGAATTCAGCAATCTGTGTTATTATGTTTTGCGATGATCAAATTCACCATCAAGGAGGCCGCTTTGAAAAGCGCAGCATATCTAACAGCCTTTAGCCTAATTCTTATCTCGACCTCCCAAAGCTACGCCTTATCTTGTACGAGCGCGGGCTTTGACCTTGAAGAAAGTTTTAAGTTCAATAAAAAATCCGGCAAGAACGTCGTCTATGTATTAGGTAGTTTTTCAGGCAAACAACCGCCTCAACGCCAAAAAAACAATACTGTGTCAAAAGGCACAAACGGAATTTCGCTTGTAGTACAGCAACCAAAGGATACCGTTTCCAATCTATCCTTTTCTGGCAAAGTGATGACAACGAATGGCGCCAAGCCGTTTAAGCAAAAAGTCAAAGTCACCGCCTCTTGCGCTGCATCATGGTGTGGTAGCATTCCGAAATCAGGTAAAAAAACAATTGCAGCACTGACCAAAACCAAATCAGGTTATAGCATGACCGCTGGCCCCTGTAGCCCAAATACGTTTTCGCAAAATTTGGACACGGATTGGAAAAAGTTGAAGCGATTGGTTCGTTAAATTGAACGGTCAATCTAACAAAAAAGCCCGCATCACATGATGCGGGCTTTTCAATTTTTGTTACAAAAAGACTTACTTGTCGTCTTGGTCTTTCAGCGCTGCGCCAAGGATATCACCTAGAGATGCGCCTGAGTCTGTTGAGCCGTATTGTGCGACTGCTTCTTTCTCTTCTGCGATCTCAAGTGCCTTGATGGATACACCAACGCGACGTGTTTTCTTATCGAACTGGATGACGCGGGCGTCAACCTTTTGACCAACAGAGAAACGCTCAGGGCGCTGCTCGTCACGGTCACGCGACAAATCAGAACGTTTGATGAAAGATGTAAGCTCTGTATCAGCGATTGAAACTTCAAGACCACCGTCTTTGACTTCAAGCACTTCACACGTCACGATGCCACCTTTGCGGATTGCACCAGAGTCTGCTGCTTCACCCACAACATCTGTACCAAGTTGCTTAACACCCAGTGAGATGCGCTCTTTTTCGATGTCTACGTCAAGGACAACAGCTTTAACCATGTCGCCTTTGTTGTAGTCTTCGATGGCTTCTTCACCAGACTTGTTCCAGTCCAGATCAGACAAGTGAACCATGCCGTCTACATCGCCATCAAGGCCGATGAACAGACCGAACTCAGTCTTGTTCTTGACTTCGCCCTCAACTTCAGCACCCACAGGGAACTGATCAGCAAATGCGTGCCATGGGTTATCCAGTGTCTGCTTAAGACCAAGCGAGATACGACGCTTGGAAGGATCAACCTCAAGCACGATCACTTCAACTTCCTCTGAAGTGGAAACGATTTTACCCGGGTGCACGTTTTTCTTCGTCCATGACATTTCTGAGACGTGGATCAAACCTTCAATACCTGGCTCGATTTCAACAAACGCACCGTAATCGGTGATGTTTGTTACGCGGCCAGTAATTTTGGCCTCGATTGGGTATTTCGCTTCGATTGCTTCCCATGGGTCGCTCTCAAGCTGTTTCATGCCTAGCGAGATACGGTGCGTATCCTGGTTCACACGAATGATCTGCACTTTAACAGTCTGACCGATTGTCAGAAGCTCATTTGGATGGTTCACACGGCGCCAAGCCATGTCTGTCACGTGTAGAAGACCGTCGATACCGCCAAGGTCAACGAACGCACCGTAATCAGTAACGTTTTTAACCACGCCTTCAACAACTTGACCTTCATCAAGGTTTTGTACGATTTCTGAACGCTGTTCCGCTCTGCTCTCTTCAAGGATTGAACGACGAGAGACAACGATGTTGCCGCGACGACGATCCATCTTCAAGATTTGGAATGGCTGCGGGTTGTTCATCAGTGGTGTCACGTCACGGATAGGACGGATGTCCACTTGTGAACGCGGAAGGAAGGCCATCGCACCGTCAAGGTCAACGGTGAAGCCACCTTTAACCTGGTTGTAGATAACACCTTCAACTTTTTCGCCATCTTCGAATTGCTTCTCAAGGCGGATCCAGCTTTCTTCGCGACGCGCTTTTTCACGAGACAGAACTGCCTCACCCATCGCGTTTTCAACACGGTCAACATAAACTTCAACTTCATCGCCGACTTTCATGGAACCGTCACGGCCAGCCGCACCAAATTCTTTCATCAAAACGCGGCCTTCAACCTTGAGGCCTACGTCAACCACTGCAAGATCTTTTTCAAATGCAGTAATAATGCCTTTTACAACAGCGCCTTCAACGACGTCATGTGTTTCAAAAGACTGTTCCAGAAGAGCTTCAAACTCTTCCATGCTTGGACTATTTGTCATGGATTCTCCTGATCGAAACGGCTTATGTTAGTCTGCGGTTTCGAATGCGCTACAAGTTTGTGTTACAGATCAATCCAGAAGCCTTTAACTGGTCATTGTAACATGCCAGTGGGTAGCGCGATAAAAGGTTTTGGATCGCTTTATTCAGACAATGCCTTATCAATCAGTGATACAGCGGTCGTGAATGCAGTTTCTATACTCATTTCTGACGTATCAATCAAGTAGGCATTTTCAGCCGGCTTCAGCGGACTATCCGCCCGCCCCATATCACGCTCATCGCGCTTGATGATATCCGCCAGAATTTGCGCATAATCAGACGCCTGCCCTTTTTGCTCAACCTCGCGGTGGCGGCGCTGGGCGCGTTTTTCAGGCGATGCGGTAATGTAAAGCTTCACTTCCGCTTCAGGGCAAACCACCGTGCCAATATCACGCCCATCCAAAACCGCACCCGGCTCCTTATTGGCAAATTTGCGTTGCGCCTCCACCAGCACTTTGCGAACCTCACTCATCACAGCAATCTTCGAAGCCGCCTCGCCGATTTCATGCGCGGAAAGCACTTCCTGGTTCAAAGTGCCCAAATCCAGCTGCTCGGCAACCAGACAAGCCATATCCTCATTATCAAGCGGCATATTCCCCTCAAGCAACGCATGCGCCACACCGCGATAGGTCAAGCCCGTATCCAGATGATGAAACCCGTAATGCGCCGCCAACCGTCGCGCCAAAGTCCCCTTGCCGGATGCAGCCGGGCCATCAATCGCGATAGTGGGGGTGAGTTTTTTCATGCAATTTGATTACCTTTTGGGGGAAGGATTCGCAAGAGAAATTCAAAACTACCTCCCCCTTGAGGGGAGG
>CALFBU010000313.1 GCA_937951455.1 uncultured Rhizobiaceae group bacterium | reverse complement strand
ATTGGGGGCTTCTTTTGACACCATGAAGACGGCGGCTGGGGTCACATATTTTGGATCAAGTTGGGCCAGCATGTCTTCGGTCAGAATGTCTTCCGTCATGCGTGTAGCCGCAGTAGGGGCAAGGCAATTGATTTGGATGTTGTTTTTTGCACCTTCAATACAAAGCGTATTCATGAAGCCTACAAGTCCAAGCTTGGCTGCGCCATAATTTGCCTGTCCGAAGTTGCCATAAATCCCAGACGTAGAAGTTGTCATCAGGATACGACCGTAGTTTTGTTCTTTCATCTGGTTCCAAACGGCCTTGGTGCAATTTGCTGAACCGTTCAAATGCACATCAACAACCGAATTCCAATCAGACATTTCCATTTTGCCGAAAGACTTGTCACGCAAGATGCCTGCATTATTAATCAGCACATCGACACGCCCCCATTTGGAAACCGCCTCGGCTACCATAGCCTCGCAGTCTGCAAAATTGGTCACGTTTGCACCGTTGGCGATAGCCTCGCCACCTGCATCAATGATTTCTTTTGCAACCAATTCAGCAGGACCCAGCGCCCCGCCTGTACCATCTCTTGCGCCACCAAAATCGTTGACGACAACTTTTGCGCCGCGCTTGCCAAGCTCCAATGCGTGAGAGCGTCCAAGACCATTGCCTGCGCCCGTTACAATGGCAACTTGTCCTTCAAATGAGATTGTCATGTTTCATCCTTCTTCAAAACAGTTAAGCCCAACCATTCACAAACGAGTGCTGGCTTTTCAATATTTTCAATTTCCACAGCAACGTCGTATTTTGAAAGATATTCACCTTGCTTGCGTTCTTTACATTCCATCAATTTAATATTGCCTCTCAAGCGTGAGCCGGAAGGCACTGGCATTAGGAAGCGAATTTTCTCAAATCCGTAGTTGATGACCATTTCCTTATGTTCAATTTGCGGAATGACATCGCTGATAAACTTTGACAAAAGTGAGAGCGATAAGAAGCCATGGGCAATCGTGCCACCAAAAGGCGTTTCCTCTTTTGCTCTCGCCTCATCTATATGAATAAACTGATGGTCGTGCGTTGCATCTGCAAATTGGTTGATGAGGTCTTGGGTAATATTGACCCAAGGCGACTTCGCTTCCCAAGTGCCTGCTTGTGCCTGAAACTCTTGAATGGATAATTTCGTCATTCAATCACCTATGCATGCCAAATAAATCAGGTGCCGGATTGACATGTATGCCGCCATCAAGCGGCAGTATTGCGCCGGTAATATAAGCGCCGCCGCGGCCGCAAAGATAAAGCGTTGCGCCTGCAATGTCTTCCGGGCTTCCGATGCGTCCAAGTGGTACACCTTTGCCAACATGTTCTGCCTGATCTTCTGTGGCGGTTGCAAAGGCTGTCATTTTGCTTTGGAAGGGGCCAGGAGCGAAAGCATTGAATGTGATGTGACGTTCTGCCAATTCGCGTGCCATGATTTTCGTGATGTGGTGGACGGCAGCTTTTGAGGCGGCGTAAGAGTAAGCGCCTTCGCCCAGCGCTGCATCGCCCATAACCGAACCAAGATTGATAACCCGTGCAGGGTCTTCTGCGGTCGCAGCCTTTTCCATTAAAGGCAAGAGTTGTTGGGAGAGATGAAAGACTGCCGTGACGTTTACATCCATCACCTTTGACCATGCTGCATACGGGAAGCTATCAATCGGCTCGCCCCATGTGACACCTGCATTATTAATGAGAATATGCAGTTTATCGGTTCTGGATTTAACCGCCTCAACAAGGTCGTTGATGCCCGCTTCGCTGCTAACATCACCTGCAAAGCCTTCTGCCTTACCGGATGCGCCCATCGCGTTAAGTTCGATTGCGACTGCTTCACAAGCCTCGCCTTTGCGTGATGCAATCAGCACAGTTGCGCCAGCTTCAACCAGTGCCGTTGCGGCCATGCGGCCGATGCCTGTTGCAGCCCCTGTTACCAGCGCAGTTTTGCCTTTAAGCGAAAATAGTCTGTCGAGTATTCCCAAATCATTCCTCCAAATGCGGTTTAGCGATTGACTTTACCTTGCCTACAATGCTCCTATTTTGACGTATTCGTAAAGGGTAAAATTTCTGGAGAAAGACATGCCAACATCTAATTCGTCATCTGCTATGGACTTGGGAATGACAGAGCATTTGAAACCGCTTCATGAAAAAGTGGCTAAAATGATTGCGGAAGAAATCATTCCACTGGATGAAGAGTTTCTGGCAGAAGTGGAAAAAGGAAATCGCTGGGAATATACATCGCGCCAAACCGAAATTCTGGAAGGTCTAAAGGCGCAAGCCAAAAAGCGCGGGCTTTGGAATTTTTGGCTAACCGATTCAGAACGCGGCTATGGTCTCACCACAGTTGAATATGCCTATTTGGCAGAAGAGATGGGAAAGGCACATTTGGGCGCGGAAGTGTTTAATTGTTCGGCTCCTGATACGGGCAATATGGAAGTGTTCGAGCGCTATGGCACGGAGACGCATAAAAAACAGTGGTTGGCACGTCTGCTGCAGGGTGAAATTCGCTCTGCTTATTTGATGACGGAACCTGATGTTGCTTCATCGGACGCGACGAATATTTCTATTTCTTGTGTGCGTGATGGCGATGACTATGTCTTGAATGGGCAGAAATGGTGGGCTTCCGGTTCGGGTGATCCACGCTGTGCAGTCTATATCGTTATGGTTCACACACCCGATGAAAACCGCTCCAAGCATCAGCAGCATAGCCAGATTATTGTCGATGCAAAAACGCCGGGTATAGAAATTCTACGCCCGATGCAGGTTTACGGTCATGATGATGCACCGCATGGGCATATGCATATCAAATTTACAGATGTACGCGTGCCGGCAGAAAATCTTTTGCTGGGGGAGGGGCGCGGTTTCGAGATTTCGCAAGGGCGCTTGGGACCTGGGCGTATTCACCATTGCATGCGGGCGATTGGTCAGGCGGAGCGTGCGCTGGAACTCATGTGTCAGCGTTCCATGCAGCGTGAAGCCTTTGGCAAACGGCTTGCGCAACTGGGTGCGAATTATGATATCATCGCAAACTGTCGCATGGAAATTGAGCAGGCGAGATTGCTTTGCCTGAAAGCCGCATGGATGATGGATCAGGGTGACCCGCGTGCAGCTGCACCATGGATTTCGCAGATTAAGGTTGTTGCACCGTTGATGGCCTTGAAGGTGATTGATGAAGCTGTGCAAATGTATGGGGCGCAAGGGATATCGCAGGATACACCGCTTGCACGAGCCTGGACACATGTGCGCACGCTACGTTTGGCCGATGGTCCAGACGCCGTTCATCGCCGCCAAGTTGCCAGAAATGAGTTGCGGAAATATACGCAGGAGAAGATTTGATGCGTGCCATCGTCTGCAAGGAATTTGGCCCGATTAATGATCTTGAAGTTCAGGAGATGGAAGACCCTCAACCCAATGCCAATGAAGTGGTGATTGACGCGGAAGCGATTGGGGTCAATTTTCCCGATGGGCTTTTGGTTCAGGGTCTTTATCAGGTCAAGCCGCCAACGCCTTTTGTGCCGGGTATGGAACTCGCTGGAACAATATCTGATGCAGGGGAGAAATCAGGTTTTAACGTGGGCGACCGTGTGGCTTCCGTCTGCATGATTGGTGCTTTTGCAGAGAAGGTCAAAGTTCATAAATCAATGGTCATGCCAATTCCGCAAGATGCGGATGCCAGTGAAATTACAGCACTGATGTGTGGCTATGGCACGGCTCATCACGCGCTAAAACAACGTGGGGTATTGAAGCCAGGTGAGACGCTTGCAGTCACCGGTGCTTCCGGTCTGACTGGATTGGCCGCTGTTCAAATTGGCAAGGCGATGGGAGCAAAGGTGATTGCGATTGCTTCGAGCGATGAAAAGCGCAAGATCTGTGAAAAGAATGGTGCAGATATTACACTTGGCTATGACAATCTCAAGGATGACTTGAAAGCGGCCACGGATGGCAAGGGCGCAGATGTTGTTTTTGATGTGGTTGGTGGCGATGTCTTTCATGCCTGTTCACGGGCAATAAACTGGAATGGGCGCTTGCTCGTCATCGGATTTGCCGATGGGGATATTCCGAAGTTTCCTGTCAATCTGGCTCTGGTCAAGGGTTATAGCGTGGTTGGTGTTTTCTGGGGAACCTTCACCAAAAAAGAACCAGAGGTTTATGCTGAAAACATGAAAGAGCTTTTTGGCTGGTACACATCAGGCGCGATCAAGCCGTTGGTTGAAAAGAAATTCAAACTCGAAGAAGCAGCCGAGGCGCTCAATCATATTCATGATCGAAAAGCGCGCGGTAAAGTTGTTCTCGTTCCATAAGGAAATCAAATGTCTATACCAACCAAAATGCATGGCCTTGTTTTAAAAGATGATGGCTTTTCCGGAACGAGCGAAGGG
>CALFBU010000312.1 GCA_937951455.1 uncultured Rhizobiaceae group bacterium | reverse complement strand
GCTTGTGCAGGGCAAATCGCTTCACACAATTTACATGCGATGCAGCGCTCTTCGCCATTTGGGTAGCGACGCAGCGCGTGTTCACCACGGAAGCGAGCGGACACGGGGCCCTTTTCAAACGGATAGTTGATCGTCGGCTTTGGCTTCCACATATAACGCAGTGCCAAACCAAGAGCTGAGAAGAACTCTTTTAAAAGAAGTGATTTTGCTGCTTGTGCTAGATTACTCATTGAGAACCTCCAAATGCAAAATGACCAATTAGTGCGCCAACGATTGGGAAAGTTACCAGATCAATTTTACGAACCAGATCCAGCATATAGCCTGGCTGGCCACGTTCAATGCGACCTTCATTTGCTTGTTGGTTTATAACCTTACCTAAAACTAAAAACGTAATAGCACTCATAATCAATCCAATTATTCCGCCAATTAACCAAGGTGATATTATCATGCTGCGACCCACCCTGTGATTTGTAAAACCAATGCTGTTGCGAAAACCATAAAGAGCGAGATTGGCAGGAAGACTTTCCAGCCCAAGCGCATCAACTGGTCATAGCGATAACGCGGCACAACGGCACGAACCATGGCCATGGCGAAGAATACTAGAAGCATCTTCAGAACGAACCAGAATGTACCCGGTATCCAGTTCAGGAACCATACATCAAACGGTGGCAACCAACCGCCCAGGAATAGAACGGTCGTTAGCGCACACATCAAGATGATGGCAACAAATTCACCCAGGAAAAAGAGCAGGAATAAAGTCGATGAATATTCAACCATATGACCCGCAACCAGTTCCGATTCCGCTTCTGGCAAATCGAATGGCGGACGGTTTGTTTCTGCGATTGCTGAGATAAAGAAGATGATGAACATCGGGAAAAGTGGCAACCAATGCCAGTCCAAGAAAGATGAACTCAAGCCAAGGTAATTTGTTCCAAGGCCTGTTTGCTGCGCGATGATGATATCATCCATACGAAGCGAACCAACGCAAAGAAGAACCGTGATAATCACAAAACCGATGGAAACTTCATATGAAACCATCTGCGCGGCAGAACGAAGCGAAGCCAGGAATGCGTATTTTGAGTTGGATGCCCAACCTCCCATGATAACGCCGTAAACTTCCAATGAAGACACTGCGAAGACAAACAATATACCGAGGTTCAAGTCAGCGATTGCCCAACCTTTATCAAGCGGTATAACCGCCCATGCAGCCATGGCAAGTACTGCGGATACGATGGGAGCAATGACGAATACTGCCTTGCTCGCACTCGCAGGAATGATCGGTTCCTTAATGACAAATTTCAGCAAGTCTGCAAAGGATTGAAGCAAGCCCCATGGTCCTACAACATTTGGACCACGGCGCATTTGAACTGCGGCAAAAATCTTGCGGTCTGCATATAGAATGTAAGCGGTGAAAACCAAAAGCGCTACAAGAAGTAGCAAGCTTTGGCCAAATATTACAATGACAGGCCAGAGATAATTAAAGATTGCTTCCATAGTCTTGCCCCACCTATTCCGCAGCCTGCTTCATGCCGCCAGCGCGCAGCGAAGAACATTCCGCCATCACCTTGGAAGCACGTGCAATCGGGTTGGTCATGAAGTAATCCTTAATCGGACTTGTGAGAGGCGCGGACAAAGTCTTCCCAGTCTTTGAAGCACCCAGTGATTTCGCTATTGCGTTTACATCAATACTGCTTGCTTCCGCAACCTCATCAAGGCGAGCAAAGTGCGGAAACTGCAAATAAAGTGCTGAACGTAATTCGGTCAGGCTATCAAAACCAAGCGTAACGCCCAAATGTGCAGACAAAGCCCTGAAAATAGCCCAATCCTCTTTTGCGTCACCAGGTGCAAATGCAGCGCGATTTGTCATTTGAACACGGCCTTCCGTATTTACATAAGTGCCAGACTTCTCTGTATAGGTCGAAGCTGGAAGAATCACGTCCGCATGGTGCGCCCCCACATCGCCGTGGCTACCAATGTAAATCTTGAAACCATTAGCCTTATTCATATCAAGCTCATCAGCACCATGAACAAAAAGCACCTCCATGTTTTTCATCATGGAACTTGTGTCTTTACCGCCCGTGCCAGGAACAAAACCAAGATCTAGGCCGCCAACTTGTGAGGCATTGGTATGCAGCACGTTGTAGCCGTTCCAGTCTTTTGAGATAACACCCGTGGTTTTTGCAAGCTCACCGACAAGACCAACAAGTGCCTTGCTGTCAGAACGGTTAAGAGCACCCTGCCCGATTATGATCATCGGTTTCTTGGCTTTCTTAAGTTTTGCAGCGAATTTGTTTTTACCTGATACAAGCTCTTTTACAGTATCAGCACCGGCACCTAAATGTTCATATTCATAACGCAGGTCACCCACTTCTCCGATAACGCCAATCGGGAAGTTACCCATCTTAACACGTTTGAGAATACGACTGTTGAGAACCGCTGCCTCAAAGCGTGGATTTGAACCCACGAGCAGCAGGGCATCTGCTTCTTCAATGCCCGCAATGGACGAATTAAATAGATAGCTTTCGCGGCCGTTTTTAGGATCAAGCACACTGCCTTCTTCACGACAATCCATATTGGTTGAACCGAGATTGCCTAGCAGTGTTTTCAACGCAAACATATCTTCAACTGATGACATAGCCCCTGCAATGGCACCAATCTTATCTGCTTTGGATGTCTTGATTTTCTTTGCAATGGCCTTGAACGCTTCATCCCAAGATGCAGGTGTTAGTTTGCCCGCTTTTCTGATGAAAGGTTTGTCGAGGCGTTGAGACTTCAGACCATCCCAAATAAAACGGGATTTATCTGATAGCCATTCTTCGTTCACATCTTCATGCAAACGCGGCATAATGCGCATGACTTCGCGACCTCGTGCATCAACACGTATGTTTGAGCCAACCGCATCCATCACATCGATGGATTCAGTCTTGCGCAATTCCCAGGGACGTGCGGTGTCCTGATATGGGCGTGATGTCAGAGCACCAACAGGACAAAGGTCAATCACATTGCCTTGCATTTCTGATGTCATCGCCGTTTCGAGATAGGTTGTAATTTCGGCATTTTCACCACGCCCCAGAAGGCCAAGCTCGGAAATACCGGCAACTTCCGTTGTAAACCGCACACAACGTGTACAGTGAATACAACGGGTCATCTTGGTGCGAACCAGTGGGCCAATGTATTTATCTTCAACAGCGCGTTTGTTTTCTGCAAAACGGTTTTTATCGACACCATAAGCCATGGCCTGGTCTTGCAAATCACACTCACCGCCCTGGTCACAAATCGGACAATCAAGTGGGTGGTTGATGAGCAGGAATTCCATCACGCCTTCGCGTGCTTTTTTGACCATTGAAGATTTGGTTGAAATCTCAGGTGGCTCGCCATTTGGCCCTGGTCGACAGTCTTTTACCCCAAGCGCACACGAGGCTTGTGGCTTTGGTGGACCGCCTTTGACTTCAACCAGACACATACGGCAGTTACCAGCAATAGAAAGACGCTCATGAAAACAGAAACGCGGAATTTCCGCGCCCGCTTCTTCACAAGCCTGAAGGATCGTGTAGTGATCCGGTACTTCTATTTCTTTGCCATCGATGATCAGTTTCGTCATATCAGTTTTTCCGTTTTTGGGACGCGATTAACGCGGTTCTTTCCCGAACACCTTCACATACTCGTCTCTGCCACCAATGGCTAGAGCCTTTGCCTGCTCAATCCAGTTTTCCCGCTCAATTCTGCCGGAAAAGTTCAAATGCGTGTCAACGCGTTCAACATCGCTCACTTGCCAGTTGGCAATCTGCTCGAAACGATAAACGCCCAATTCGTTTAATGTCTGCGCAAGTTTTGGTCCTATGCCTGCAATCAGCTCAAGATCGTCAGGATTTTCGCCAGAATTATGCGGTAGCTCCAGAATATTGGAAACCGCGAATGTCTCGCCTTCTTCGATATCATTTGCAGCTACGATCGGTTGAGCAGCAGCAATCTTGCCAGCTTTGATTTTTTTCTTTTTCTTGTTTTTCTTTTTCTTGATCGCTTTGCATTTGCAAGGACCGGCATCTTCTATTATCGCTTCGAGCTCTAAAAGCGCGGCGATTGCTTCTTTGTCACGCTTTTTTTGTTTTTCTGCATGTTCGCGTGACTTTTCAAGCGCGTTTAGTGCTTTGTCCACGCTGGACAGTAAATCAACGGAACAGATACATTTTTGTTTTTTAGGCATACTCTATACTCCAGTTATCCGCATCGTTGTGTTTGCCACAGTTTTACGTGTGGCAGGTGTGACCAGCCAAAAGCGAAATCTGAATTACCATGTTTATCAAGGTGGTCCAGACGCTCCTTGGCTTCCTCTAAAGTTGGCAAATGCCCCTCTTCTACCCACCACATGACAAAGTGATTGGATGACATTTCCTCAAACCAATTGGCTTTCTTGTTATAAAATTGCTTGTGAACCGTATTCCAAACAAAATGTTCAAGATGCTCAGGTGTTTCCCAAACCGTTAGATTAGCAGCAGCATCCGGCCAAGGTGTTGGCATATCCATGGCATGGCCAGAGTCATCTTTGTGAATCCAGACAAAGCCTGGCATGCTTTCGCCCAAACCATTGATGCGCTCAAGGTTATCCATAAACTCGGCAAAACGCGCGTCATCATTCGCGTATTTTGGCTTGGCTATGTTGAGTTGGGCAAGGTGCATGATGAGTTACTCGGCCGCCTCCAGCACTTTGTCTGTTACTGCACCGTCTGCATCTGAATTTGCAGAATAGGCATCAATGCGTGCTTCGATTTCGTGGCGGAAGTGCGTGATAAGCCCCTGCACTGGCCAAGCAGCTGCATCACCAAGTGCACAGATTGTGTGGCCTTCGACTTGTTTTGTCACTTCAAGCAACATGTCGATTTCTTTTTTCTGGGCACGACCTTCTGCCATACGCGTTAGAACACGCCACATCCAGCCCGTGCCTTCACGACAAGGGGTACACTGACCACAAGACTCATGTTTGTAGAAATAAGCCAAGCGCGCGATGGCTCGTACAATGTCTGTCTCTTTGTTCATGACGATGACAGCCGCCGTACCAAGACCTGATTTCAGCGCAGACAATGAATCAAAGTCCATCGGTGTATCGATCATTTGATCAGCTGGCACACATCTAACAGAAGAACCACCAGGAATAACTGCAAGAAGATTATCCCATCCACCTAAAATTCCACCGCAATGGCGCTCAATTAATTCCTTAAATGGAATGGACATTTCTTCTTCGACTGTACAAGGACGCTCAACGTGGCCTGAAATACAGAAAAGCTTTGTGCCTGCGTTACGCTCTGCGCCAAATCCCGCAAACCACTCTGGTCCACGACGTAGGATCGTTGGTACAACTGCAACGGACTCAACATTGTTTACAGTTGTTGGACAACCATAAAGGCCTACATTCGCAGGGAATGGCGGCTTCAAGCGGGGTTGGCCTTTTTTACCTTCGAGTGATTCAAGAAGCGCTGTTTCTTCGCCACAAATATAAGCTCCAGCACCGTGGTGCACGTGGATATCAAAATCCCAGCCATTCTTGTTGTTTTTGCCAAGAAGGCCCGCATCATAACATTCATCGATGGCTGCTTGCAGTGCTTCGCGCTCGCGAATGTATTCGCCACGCACGTAGATATAACAAGTATTGGCATTCATGGCACAAGCAGCAATCAGACAGCCTTCGATCAGCGTGTGCGGATCATGGCGCATGATGTCACGGTCTTTACAAGTGCCAGGTTCGGACTCATCGGCATTGATTACAAGATAAGACGGACGTCCATCAGAACGCTCAGGCTTTGGCATGAAAGACCACTTAAGGCCTGTCGGGAAACCCGCTCCGCCACGACCACGAAGGCCGGACGCTTTGACCTGATCTACAATCCAGTCCGGGCCTTTTTTGATAAACCCCTTGGTGCCAGACCAATGTCCACGCTTCATTGCGCCCTTCAATGACTTATCATGAAGACCGTAAATATTCGTGAAAATTCTGTCTTTATCTTGTAATGCCATTCTTTTACCTCGGCTCTAACTAAGCCTTTTGCTTTGCCAGTTTTTTGGCTTGTTTAATCCAGTCGTCACGCTCGATGCGGCCTTTGAAAGACAATTCATCGTCAACAATTGCTACGTCTGCCTTTTTCCAGTCAGCGATTTGTGAAAAGTGCCAGAAGCCCAAACCGTTAAGAGTCTTCTCAAGCTTGGGACCAACACCTGAAATCAGTTTTAAATCATCAGCCTTGCCTTTTGCCTTTTTCAAGCGAACTGGGCCTGCCTTCTTTGCCGCTGCTTTTTTTGGAGCAGCAGTTTTCTTTGCCGTTGCCTTTGTTGTTTTGGCAGCTGTCTTTTTAGCGGCTGGTTTTGCAGGCGTTTTCTTTGCTGCTACTTTCGGTGCAGCTGCTTTTGTTGTTGTTTTTGCAAATGTTGGCTTTGCAGGAACAGTTTTTTCTTCGGAAACACTGCCCCAAGCATCACGATCTGTAAGACCCATTTTAGATACACTTGGATTAACAGCCTTTTCACCGAAAACTTCTGTTTGTTCTTTACTGGAAGAGTCATATCCAGCAAAAGCTTCATAAATTCCCCAAGCTGTTACCGCAAAGATGAAAATTGATAAGATCACAAGCGGAATATTTGATAGAAGTGGCGATAGCAAATACCAAGTTGCACCTGCTGCCAGTAGACCAGCAAAAATACTGCCCATTTGAAATGCTGAGTTGTTATCGTTTTCTGTATTCATTTTAGTTACCTCCAAGCCCTTAGTTTAAGATTTCGACTGTTTTGCCAGTTTTTTGGCTTGCGCAATCCAGTCGTCGCGATCAATCCGCCCCTTGAATGATAATTCATTATCAACAATTGCAACATCGGATTTTTTCCACTTTGCAATTTGTGAGAAATGCCAAAAGCCCAATGTGTTGAGCGTTTTTTCCAATTTTGGACCCACACCTGAAATCAGCTTGAGATCATCAGCCTTGCCCTCAGGTTTCTTCAAACGTACAGGACCGGCTGTTTTTGCAGCTGATTTCTTTGGCGCAGCTTTTGCAGCTGTTTTCTTTGCCGCTGGTTTAGCTGCCGACTTTTTAGAAGAAGTCGCTGCTTTTTGTTTTGCCTTAACGGGTTCACTCTTAAGCGATGTAAGGCCACCTGCGGGTGCAGAATATATTCGGTCGATTTGTGTGCCAACGGCAATGCTATCGCCCTTGCCTGCTTCAAATGCATCGATAATTTCTTCAAGCCGTTCAGAAGTCAGGTCTTCGTAAGTATCCTTGAAAATCATGACCATTGGTGCATTCACACATGCACCCTGACATTCAACCTCTTCCCAAGACAGCGTACCATCTGCATTGGTTTCAAACTGCTTTTCATTGATTTTTAATTTGCAAACCTTCATCAATTCTTCTGAACCACGCAACATGCAAGGCGTTGTGCCACACACTTGAATGTGCGCTTTTGTGCCTACAGGTTGAAGCATAAATTGCGTGTAAAAGGTTGCGACTTCAAGCACGCGAATATAAGGCATTTCAAGCATCTCAGCGATATGCTCAATAGAAGCTTTTGTTACCCAACCATCTTGTTCCTGAGCAATCATGAGCAAAGGAATAACAGCCGAAGCCTTGCGGTCTTTCGGATATTTTTTAATCCACCCTTTGACTACTGATGTATTAGAGCGATTAAAGGCAAACTTCGCAGGTTGCACATTATCATCAGCTAAACGACGAACAGACATTACTTATGAACTTTCTTGGTCTGGTGTTAAAAAACAGGAAGAATTTTCTTCTGATAAAGGTGCAGTACCTTTTAGCAAATATGTTCCACCCGCAATTTTAACATCACGAATTATGTTAATTGTATTTTCTAGCGGCACGCGACGGCACTGCCTAATTTTGGATGCTGCCTCAACAATGAATTTTGTTGTAATGCGACGACCTCTTATTTTTTCACCTTCATCAAGGCCACCCAAAGTTGGGGGTGCAAATATGCGGCCAAACAGTACTCGATTTTGAATCAAATGCGCACAAGGTGATTGTTTTCCTTCAGGATGTGGCTCGAATGCACACATCTGGTTTTTGACAGCCAACTGTTCCTTTGCCTTGAACTCAGCTGTTGGCGCATTTGGACCTACGTCCGATGATACGCAAGCAGCCAAAAAAGTAGCAAACAGAACTGGGCTCAGGAATTTCCTCAACGGTCAACTTCTCCAAACACAATATCGAGAGAACCTAGTACCGCAGATACATCAGCCAACAAGTGACCACGACACATGAAATCCATGG
Organism: uncultured Rhizobiaceae group bacterium; assembly: GCA_937951455.1. Classification (GTDB taxonomy): domain Bacteria; phylum Pseudomonadota; class Alphaproteobacteria; order Rhizobiales; family Rhizobiaceae; genus JAALLB01. The sequence continues at coordinate 3,732 of CALFBU010000312.1, read as the reverse complement.
CTTGAAGGTGGGCATAGCCTGGCGCACGTAATTTACAGCGATAAGGTTTATTGGAACCATCGGAGACCAGGAAAACACCGAACTCGCCTTTTGGTGCTTCGACTGCACAGTAGACTTCGCCTTCAGGAACTCTGTAGCCTTCTGTATAAAGCTTGAAGTGATGGATAAGGGCTTCCATAGAGCGTTTCATCTCATCACGTTTTGGTGGAACTACTTTGCCATCTGTTGATGATACTGGCCCCTGTCCTTCTGGCTCACGCATTTTGGCAATACACTGCTTCATGATGCGTACAGACTGGCGCATTTCTTCCATGCGAATGAGATAACGATCATAATTATCGCAGTTTTTACCAACAGGAATATCAAATTCCATTTCTTCGTAGCACTCATAGGGTTGTGACTTGCGCAAATCCCATGCAGCACCAGAACCACGAACCATGACACCTGAGAAGCCCCAAGCCCAAGCATCGTCGAGACTTACAATGCCGATATCCACATTACGCTGTTTGAAAATACGGTTATCCGTCAAAAGTTGATCGATATCATCAACGACACTCAAGAATGGATCACACCAAGCGTCAATATCATCCAATAAACCGTCTGGTAGATCCTGATGCACGCCGCCTGGACGGAAATAGGCGGCGTGTAGACGAGCGCCACAAACGCGCTCATAGAAAATCATCAATTTTTCGCGCTCTTCAAAGCCCCAAAGTGGCGGTGTCAAAGCACCTACGTCCATGGCTTGCGTTGTAATGTTCAGCAAATGCGAAAGAATTCTGCCAATTTCTGAATAAAGAACGCGAATGAGCTGTCCACGACGAGGCACTTCAATACCAGCAAGCTTTTCAACTGCCATGGCAAAAGCATGTTCCTGGTTCATCGGGGACACGTAATCAAGGCGATCAAAATACGGAATCGCTTGCAAGTATGTCTTGTGCTCGATTAGTTTTTCCGTACCACGGTGCAAAAGCCCGATATGCGGATCAACGCGCTCCACAACCTCACCATCCAGCTCAAGTACCAAACGCAACACACCGTGTGCCGCCGGGTGTTGAGGTCCGAAGTTGATGTTAAAATTTCTGACGTTATGTTCACCCATTATGAACCAGCCTTTTCATCGCCCGGAAGGACATAGTCTGCACCTTCCCATGGGCTTTCATAATCAAAATCACGAAATTCCTGTCTCAATTCCACAGGTTCATAGACAACACGCTTTGCTTCATCATCGTAACGTACTTCCACATAGCCTGTCAGCGGGAAATCTTTTCTTAGCGGATGACCGTCGAAGCCATAATCCGTCAAAATTCTGCGCAAGTCCGGATGGCCTGTGAACAAGATGCCGTACATGTCATAAGCTTCACGCTCAAACCAGTCCGCGCCAGGGAAAACGCCTGTAATGCTAGGTACTGGTGTTTCATCGCCTGTTGTAAGTTTAACGCGAATGCGAGCATTCTGTTTTGGGCTCAACAAATGATAAACAACCTCAAAGCGCTTTTCATTGCCGGGGTAATCTACACCGCATACATCGATGAAAGATATAAACTGCATGCGCTTGTCATCACGAAGAAAACGCATCAGCGATACAATATCCTCATGTGATGTATGCACTGTCAGTTCATTGTAATCCGTAGTGATACGGCTTATGTGATTTGATGCATCTGTTGAAATGACAGATGCAATCGCTTCCAGCGGGTTTAGATCAGTTTGTTCGATTGCGTCACTCATATCTGCCCCTATCGCTCAATCGTGCCAGTGCGGCGGATTTTCTTTTGTAGCAGCATGACACCATACAAAAGCGCTTCCGCAGTTGGCGGACAACCGGGCACATAAATATCGACCGGCACAATGCGGTCACAGCCGCGCACTACTGAATATGAATAATGGTAATAACCGCCACCGTTTGCGCATGACCCCATTGAGATCACATAACGTGGTTCCGGCATTTGGTCGTAAACCTTACGAAGCGCTGGTGCCATTTTGTTTGTCAGCGTTCCCGCAACAATCATTACGTCAGATTGGCGAGGCGAAGCACGCGGGGCAATGCCAAACCGCTCAGCGTCATACCGCGGCATCGCCATATGCATCATTTCAACTGCACAACATGCAAGACCAAACGTCATCCACATGAGCGAACCCGTTCTTGCCCAATTAATCAGATCATCAGTTGATGTAACTATGAATCCTTTATCAGCAAGCTCATTGTTAATGTCCATGAAATAAGGATTATCACTACCGATTGGCTGGCCGGTTTTTGGATCCAAAATGCCTTTTGGTTGAGGTGCAATCAGTGTTGTTGTGCCGTCGCTCATTTAAAACTATCCGTATCTGGTTTAACTTGTCCTGTGAGACTTAATCCCACTCAAGCGCACCTTTTTTCCATTCGTAGATAAAACCAACTGTGAGAATTCCCAAAAACAGCATCATGGATATAAAACCCATCCAGCCCAATGTTCCAAAGCTAACAGCCCAAGGGAACAGAAACGCCACTTCCAAATCAAAGATGATGAAAAGAATCGCTACGAGATAAAAGCGCACATCAAATTTCATGCGGGAATCATCAAATGCATTGAAGCCACATTCATATGCTGAAAGTTTTTCTGCATCTGGCGCTCGGTAAGCCACCATAAAAGGTGCTGCTGCCAAGGCTATGCCGATTACCAGGCATAGACCCATAAAAATAATAACGGGCAGGTATTCCTGTAAAACAAGTTCCACGAAATTGTCTCCTGTTTGAATGCTTCATATAAAACCGATTACGAAACACTTATCTTCCTAAGGGTTGAGGTATCGTACCTCGCCTAAAATCGCAAGTCCAAACCCGCGTCATATTGGTCAGAATAACGATAGTATAATATTTTTTCAAATATCGCATTATCATGCTTGACTTGAAGCGCTCGAGACCGTAATTCATTCCAACGTTCCGCATTGATTTGCGAAACATACGCGGGTGTAGCTCAGTTGGTTAGAGTATCGGCCTGTCACGCCGAGGGTCGCGAGTTCAAGTCTCGTCACTCGCGCCATTTTTACCTTCCAGTGGTTTAAATGGATGACACACTAAAGATACGGCTTCGTATTTTTTCCCTTAGATGGGTGATTAGCTCAGCTGGGAGAGCAACTCGTTTACACCGAGTAGGTCGGCGGTTCGATCCCGTCATCACCCACCATTCAAAACTAAATCACGCTTAATACATAAATCCAAGCGACGTAATGCTTCTCAATATTTTTTCTTCGAAAATTTGTTTGTCAGCATCTGCGTTGTTTTCTCCAAAAACAACTCGGGTCAGCGGTTCGATCCTGTCATCACCCACCATTAAATATCAAACGAAATCTCAATAAACAAACCCATATTGTATAAATTCCCTTGTAGTAATTTACGAACCGACATCAGCCCCCTCAAGTTGTTCCAAAACTGCTTTCGCCAAATCTTCTTTTTTAATCTCAAAAAATGTGCGGGCAGCTTCCAGATTGGGGTGGTGTATATCCGTCACCTCACCTTGATCATTGGTTTTAAAGAAATTCTTATTGCCTTGAGCTGCGGCTATTGTTTCTGCTGTGAAACCTTCGACGAAACTGCAGCGGCTTGATGATTCTTGAAATGCGCGTTTGATGTTTGCCTGCGCTTTCCATCTGATGTCATTGGTAGCTTTGTCATAGGATGGCGATGTAGTGAGAAAGATACAGGGAAGTTCCTGCGGTATCTGGTTCATGGTTGCGATTACATCAGATAGTGCG
>CALFBU010000311.1 GCA_937951455.1 uncultured Rhizobiaceae group bacterium | reverse complement strand
AGGCGCTGAACAGCGCCTTAAAAGTGTAAGTTTTCGTAAACTTAGAAAGGATTGATGCGAGGGGTTTTTCTCAGTTTCAGATAACCGATGTTAACACCCAGTCTTGCACCAACGCCTGTCCTAATGGGCACCAAGTGAACGCCTTGTCGCGTTAAAGCCGTCACACCGACGCCACCAACAGCAAATGCGGATCCTGTCACACCTAGGTAGCGTTTGTATAAGGTGTCAACATCTGGAAGGTGGTACACCAACATCATGGTGCGGTTGCCGTCTGCGCCATAATCCCAGCCAATGGAAGGGCCTTGCCAGAAGACTTTATGATCGCCTGCGTTTTTTGTGTAAAGGTAGCCTTCGCCGTATCGCAGGCCACCGATAAATGCGCCACTTGCTTCTTCACCCAAAATATAACCGTTCGGTAAGCCGTATTTCGCAAATGCCTTCTCGAAGGCCGCCGCAAGATTACCTGAGGTTGCACCGAAGAATTTATGGCCTGCATCAACGACTTCACGGCTAGAATAATGAGAGCTGCTTTGTGCTTTTGCGCTCGTGTTTGTAGCCAGAACCGTAATGCTTACAAGTGCTGTCAGTAAAAATGCATTCAGAATGTGACTGAAGAAGCTGCATGTTGCATTTTTGATGTTTTCCATGATCTTTCCTTGGATTTGAAATCTTTGGCTTATAAAAGCCTTGCAATCATTATTAACGAAAACCTTTTCCGAAAGGTGAATCAATCATGACTTTTTCATGGCAATCTTTAATCAAGGGCTTTAGTGAGCAACAAGATAGAATTTCTATTTAATCATGTGGCAAACACCTGTTAATCTATTTCATGTTAACTACTGCTGATTCGTTAGATAGATTATTGGCTAACGAGATTAAATTTTTTACGGGGATGTTAAACATGCAAAAATTACCTGAACTTGCCGGAATGGATTTGGCTGCACTTTTATGTTCGCGTGTTTGTCATGATGTTATCTCTCCGGTTGGTGCAATTGCCAACGGTATTGAGCTTCTTGATGAAGGCGCGGATGAAGAAACCTCCGAGATCGCTATGGATCTCATTAGGTCTTCTGCAAAAAATGCCTCAGCAAGACTTCAGTTTGCCCGTATTGCATTTGGTGCGGCAGGTTCTGCCGGAGCGCACATTGATACAGGGGACGCGGAAAGTGTTGCGCGTTCTTTCTTCGATAATGAGAAGAAAACAGACATTGAGTGGCATGGTGAACGTGCCTTGATGGCAAAAAACCAGGTCAAGCTTTTGCTCAATCTTGTTTTAATTGGCTTGTCCGCTATTCCGCGCGGTGGTTTGGTTAAAGTAGAGATTGAAGATCCAAATGGCTCTCCAAAGTTTCGTGTTACATCCAGCGGTGTCAAAGGGCGTGTTCCGCCAGCTTTTCTAGATTTATTGAACGGTACTTTTGAAGAAACGCTTGATGCGCATGCTATTCAGCCTGTCTATACGCTTCAACTTGCTGAGGCTTCACAAATGGAAGTTACGGCGCGTCTTGAAGGCGAAGAGGTTGTTTTTGAAGCTCACATTGTAACTTAAAACGTTTATTAATTTATTGGTAACCTTAAATCGAGAATTGGCAGCATATAGCTGATATTTGGGGTTTTGACGTTTAGACATTAGTTTCTTTTTAAACATGGGTTGCTAGACTTCGAGCAAGTAAAACACCTGCTTTGGAGTATGGGCATGAAAATTTTTCTGATTGTTGATGACTCACCTGTCATTCGTAAAGTTGCAAATCGCATTTTGACGGATATGGGTTTTGTGGTTGTTGAAGCTGCCGATGGTTTTGAAGCACTTGAAAAATGTCGTTACAATATGCCTGATGCCGTTTTGATTGACTGGGATACACCAGGCATGACTGGTCTTGAGTTTTTGGAACAGTTTGGCCTCATCGAGGGCGCAAAATCTACTCGGATCATTTACTGCACCAGCGAGATCATGGTTTCTGACATGACGAAAGCAAAACGTGCGGGCGCGAATGCGTTTATGATGAAACCTTTTAATCGTAAAATTCTTGCTACCAAGCTTGAAGAAGCGGGCATTAAAAATAGCGGTGTGGCGACAGCAGCTGCTTAATGTTATCTTTTTCTTATTGCATATAAAAAAACCCGCTTTAGAGCGGGTTTTTTGTATTCAATTTGGTTTTGTTGAAACCTTACGCAGTTTCCAACAACTCAGAACCATCTGGCTCACGAAGTACGTAACCACGGCCCCATACTGTTTCGATGTAATTCAAACCATCTGCTGCCGCAGCAAGCTTTTTGCGCAATTTACAGATGAACACGTCGATGATTTTAAGTTCTGGTTCGTCCATGCCGCCATATAGGTGGTTGAGGAACATTTCTTTTGTAAGAGTTGTGCCCTTGCGAAGAGAGAGCAGCTCAAGCATTTGATATTCTTTACCTGTCAGGTGAACACGCTGGCCTGAAACTTCAACAGTTTTTGCGTCAAGGTTAACAACCAGATCGCCTGTTGTAATGACTGATTGTGCATGACCTTTTGAGCGGCGTACAATAGCGTGAATGCGTGCAACAAGCTCATCCTTGTGGAATGGCTTTGTCATGTAATCATCTGCACCAAATCCAAGACCGCGAACCTTGTCTTCAATGCCTGCTAGGCCTGAAAGGATAAGGATTGGTGTTTTGATTTTTGAAAGTCGTAGTGTGCGTAGAACTTCGTAACCAGACATATCTGGCAAGTTAAGGTCTAGCAAAATAATGTCATAGTCATAGAGTTTGCCGAGATCGACACCTTCTTCGCCCAGATCAGTTGTGTAGACGTTAAAGCTCTCTGACTTAAGCATCAACTCGATGCTTTGGGCCGTAGCGCTGTCGTCTTCAATAAGCAATACTCGCATCTTTTTCCCCTTTTGCCGCTAAGCAATTGTCTAAACCAGGTTGCCTCGTTAACCGACGGTCCGACTTATGGTTAATAATTAATAATCACATGCTCGTACATAATGGTTAACAAATTGTAATTCTTAAGCGCAACCCCATTAAATATCTTAAAAAATTGATGTAAAACACTGATTTACAACGGTTTACGATATTTACTCAGGTTAACAACTCACTTCAAAAGGGTAAATTCCACGAATCACCTGCAATTGAAGCCATTAGTTTACTAAAGGTAACTTTGTGGTTTACTTACCCTTAAGAACCTTGGGCTATAATTAACAAGTCGAGTAAACGATTAGTTAACGCAATCGCAATTTCTTATTAATCATTGTGATTTTGTAAATTTATGTTTCCCGGTGGTCTGGTGCGTATTTCCAGATCGGCAGTTTGCCAAAGAGTAAGACATAAAAGAATGTCTGTTTGATGTTCTTTGCGGTTCACAGGAGTATTGAGTATGAAATCGCGTGATAACCTTCTTCGCTTGAAACATTTTCAAGTGGAAGACAAAACCCGTCAATTGGCACAGATTGACATGATGATTGCCGAATTTGAAAAAATGCATGGCGATCTACAAGCACAAATCAACATCGAAGAAGAAAAAGCAGGTATCACTGATACTTCGCATTTTGCCTATCCAACCTTTGCCAAGGCTGCGCGTGGACGTCAGGAAAATCTTGACGGTTCAATTCGTGATCTGAAAGAAAAGCGTGTTAATGCGGAAGCAGCACTTCTCGAGGCAGATGAAGAATTAAAGAAAGCACAAAAGCTTGAGCAGCGAGATGGCGGCACGGGTATCCTGGAAGATACCGTGGACGATCTGGCTGAAAGCCGTGCAATGATTGGCTAATCAAGCCTTTCTATTTCGATTTATACTCCTTCGTGCCCTGTGAGCAATCTGTTCATGGGGCACTTACGGTATTTCAACCTTTCAGTTTTTAAATACGCATGGTATCTCGGTTTGATTAAACGAGCCTTGAGAAAACCATGAATGCTTTCAGACCCCTAATTCTTTTAATAGCCAGCATTTCATTCGGGTTAGGAATTTCCTTACCCCTGATGCAATTTGAAAAACTTTATTTCTTCACCGAAACCCCATCCTTGATCTCAATAATAGCAGGGCTTTGGACTGAGGGGGAAATCCTGCTTTCAATCGTGGTGATTGCTTTTTCAATTGTCTTTCCGGTTATCAAACTTTTCACCGCATTTCAGGCTGTTTTTCTTGGCGTAAAGGCAAGCGGGTGGACGGCTGCTCTTGCGAAATGGTCGATGATGGATGTGTTGTTGGTTGCAATTGCGGTTTTTGCTGCAAAAACCAGCGGTCTTGCCAATGCAATTTCTCAACCTGGGCTTTGGTTCTTTGCAATTTCTGCAATCGCCGTTGCTGTGTCCGTTTCCAAAATGAAACCTGCGATTGCAGAAACAGCAAAAGACGGCTCTCAAGAAGAAAGCCGCCCAGTTTAATGTGCTCTTTATAGTTCCGTGTCTTTTAAAACGACCGGTTTATACGTTTCAGATTTTCCTGAAACAGTTCCCGTGTTCTTAAGCGCGGTATTCTTGAATTCTTGTTGTGCGAAGTCCTGCAAGGCCGTGCTCATCAATTGATGACTGCCAATTCAGAAACTCTTCCACTGTCAGCGTGTAACGATCACATGCCTCTTCAAGAGACAACAGTCCGCCGCGCACAGCCGCCACTACTTCCGCTTTACGACGGATTACCCATCGACGTGTTGAAGTTGGCGGTAAATCGGAAACAGTCAGCGGACTACCATCCGGACCAATTACATATTTTACTCTAGGTCTTACCATATCGGTCATACTACTCACTACTCAAAAAAGGACCAATTACTATGAGACCCAAGTTACGCCACTTACCTTAAATTTTAGCTAAGACGTTGGTTACACTTTGGTAAGAAAGCTTAACTTGTTGGAAAGATGCTAATTGGCTTCTCCTATCATGGCTTGCCCTCCTGAAGGGGTTTGTGCCCAAACCATGATTGTATCACCGTCCTGCTTGCCGTGAATTGAAAATGTCTCGTGCCCGAATAAGGGGGACGTCGCGCGATATTTAAAGTTGGATATTGTCTTACCCGCGATTTCGCTTGCAAGTTCTATCAAGAGTGTTGCCGTTAAGGGCGCATGGAAAACCAGTCCGTCATACCCTTCAACATCCCTTGCATAATCAACATCATAGTGAATGCGGTGACCGTTGAAGGTGAGGGCTGAATAGCGAAACATTGTAACAGGGTCGGGCGTAATGTCTCTTGAAATCTCCGCGCCTTCAAGCGGCACAGGTGGTGTTGCCTTAGCCGCATCGGGTTTTGGGTCTTCGCGAAAAACCAGGTTTTGCTTTTCGCTGATGCAAAGGTCATCACCATCAGATAACTCATGCAGAACAGTCACGATACAAAGCGCGCCTGTGCTGCCAGTTTTTTCTGCGATTTTTTCAATCGTGGAGGTTTTTGTAATTTCTCGTCCTATGATTATTGGTTTTACAAATTCCAATTCTCCTCCCGCCCACATTCTTCGTGGCAGTTCTACCGGCGGTAGCAAGCCAGCGCCACCGCGTTTTGGATGGCCATCACGGCCCAGCTCCGAGTGGGGTTTTGCTGCGTTAAACCATGCCCAATGCCAACAGGCGGGCAGGGCATCACCGATCTTGAGCACTTGCTTGTCAAAGGTTGCGGCCATCAGCTCAGCCTGGCGTGGGTCAATCAACGCTGTGTTCGTCTCGCTGTTTCCTATCCACTTCATCAAGTCTGTCATTTTCTGCAACACTTTGTTTGTTTCAATTTTCAACCCTCATCTTTATATCGCCAATATTCGGTTTCAAACAATCCTGAATTATTACATGGAATACTTCATGCAAAAATTATTTATAGTTCTAACGCTTATGTTCGTCTCTGGGTTTTTTCTGCCGGTTGAAAAGAGCCATGCCGCCAAACAATGCGGCGGCGCATCTTGGTATAATATGCCCGGCAATAAAACCGCCTCGGGTGAGCGCATGAACCCAAATGCCATGACCGCCGCGCACCGTAAATTCAGGTTCGGTACAAAAGTGCGTGTTACCAACAGA
>CALFBU010000310.1 GCA_937951455.1 uncultured Rhizobiaceae group bacterium | reverse complement strand
GTCAGTGCTAACAGGTTGGAATTGTTGCAAATCGCAGATGCGGTTGCGCGTGAAAAAGCGATTGATAAGGAAATCGTTATTAACGCGATGGCAAATGCTATCGAGAAAGCAGCAAAGTCACGTTACGGTCAGGAAACCAATGTTCATGTGAACGTTGATACCAAAACGGGTGACATCAACCTGAAGCGTCTGCTGGAAGTTGTAGACGTTGTTGAAGATCACACGACACAAATTTCACTGGAACTTGCCCGTGATACGGAAGCAAGCATTGAAATTGGCGATTATGTGTCCGAGCCGCTTCCGCCAATGGATTTTGGCCGTATTGCGGCTCAATCTGCAAAGCAGGTTATCGTACAACAGGTGCGCGATGCTGAGCGTGACCGTCAGTTTGAAGAATATAAAGACCGTGTTGGCGAAATCATCAATGGTACTGTTAAGCGTGTTGAATACGGCAATGTTATTGTGGACCTTGGCAAGGGCGAAGCCATCATTCGCCGTGATGAAACCATTCCTCGCGAAAACTTCCGCTATGGTGACCGTGTTCGCGCCTATCTTTATGATGTGCGCCGCGAGCAGCGTGGACCGCAGATTTTCTTGTCACGCACACACCCGCAGTTCATGTCAAAGCTCTTCACCATGGAAGTGCCTGAGATTTATGACGGTGTGATTGAACTTAAATCAGTGGCTCGTGATCCGGGTTCGCGCGCCAAGATTGCGGTTATCTCAAACGATTCAGCGATTGACCCTGTGGGTGCTTGTGTCGGTATGCGCGGGTCACGCGTACAGGCTGTTGTTGGTGAGTTGCAGGGCGAGAAAATCGATATTATTCCCTGGTCTCCGGAGCCAGCAAGTTTCATTGTGAACGCGCTACAGCCGGCAGAAGTTGCAAAGGTTGTTTTGGACGAAGATGCCGAGCGCATTGAAGTTGTAGTCCCTGACGATCAGCTTTCACTTGCAATTGGTCGTCGCGGTCAAAACGTGCGTCTTGCTTCCCAGCTTACCGGTTGGGACATTGATATCATGACCGAAGAAGATGAAAGCACACGACGTCAGTCAGAGTTTGAAGCAAGCGCAAAAGCCTTTACAGAAGCGCTTAACGTTGATGAAATGGTTGCGCAACTGTTGGCTTCAGAAGGCTTCTCTTCACTGGAAGAAGTTGCTTATGTCGATATGCTGGAAATTGCCTCGATTGAGGGTTTCGATGATGAAACTGCAGAAGAGCTACAAGCGCGCGCAAAAGAGTTTATCGAGAAGCAGGAAAATGCACTTGATGATGAGCGCAAAGCGCTTGGCGTTGCCGATGAGCTTCTTGAGATCGATGGTCTGACAATGCCGATGTTGGTAACACTTGGCAAAGACGATATTAAAACCATGGAAGACTTTGCAGGTTGTGCGGCTGATGATCTGATCGGTTGGACAGAGCGTAAAGACGGCGAAACAAAACGTTTCCCGGGCACGCTCGATGAGTATAAAATCTCACGCGTTGATGCGGATGCCATGGTGATGCAGGCACGTGTTAAAGCAGGTTGGATTACAGAAGAAGAGTTGGCTGCAGCAAATGCCGAACCTGAGCCTGAAGTTGAAGAAGTTGTAGAAGAGGAAACAAAGAAAACAGGACGTATTTTCTAAGCGGAAAGTATGTTTTGGCGCAAGACATGAACCCACGCACCTGTATTGTCACAAGGGAAGAAAAATCCCCTGATGAGATGATACGTTTCGTTGTCGGTCCTGAAGATCAGGTTTTTCCGGACTTGCAACGAAAACTTCCTGGAAGAGGTGTTTGGGTCAGTGCACAAAGGGAGCTGTTGCAAGAAGCAATTACACAGAAGCTTTTTGCACGCGGTTTCAAAGATAAGGTAAAGGCACAAGATACGCTGCCCCAGCTTGTTGAAGACATCATGCGTCAAACGTCCTTGCAGGCTTTGGCAATGGCAAAAAAGGCAGGGCTTGTGGCAACGGGTCAGGCTAAGGCCGAGGCGATGATTAGAGAAGGTGCCGCATTAGCCTTGCTACAGGCAAGTGATGCAGGTACTGACGGAGTAAAGAAACTGGCTGCGGCCTTAAAGGCTCAAAAGGTTTATGAGGATAACGAAACGCTATTGATTGATGTATTTACCAGCGAAGAACTGGATAAAACATTAAATGGCACAAACACAATGTATGTTGCATTGCTTAAGGGCGGTGCATCGCAAAAACTGGTTAAAATGATAAGTCGATTGATGAATTATAAAGCGTCAGCTAGTTAAAATGCATCGATTAAAACAAAATACTGGATTTTATATGATATAAAGTCCAAAAAGCCCAAACAGGCTACTGATAAGGTAAAGTATGAGCGAGAAAGACGGCGAAAGCCCAAAAGAGAAAAAAACACTTACATTGCGCGGTAGCGGTATCTCGCAGGGAACGGTGCGTCAGAATTTCTCTCACGGACGTACGAAATCTGTTGTGGTTGAAACGCGCAAGCGCAGAATTAACAAGCCGGGTGACACACCTGCTGCAAGTGACGCTGCGCCTAAGGAAACAAAAACTGCCGCACCAGCGCAAGCTGCGCCAACACCCAAGCCAGCTGTTGAAATGCCAGCTTCCAATCTGTCCAAAAATGAGTTGGAAGCAAGAACGCGTGCATTGGAAGAAGCAAAAGCCCGAGAGACTGTAGATCGCGAAAAGGCTCAGGCGGACGAAAAACGTCGTGCACAAGAAGACGCGAAACGTGCTGAGTCAAAGGCAGAAGAGTCGAAGAGATTAGCCGAAGAAGAAGAGCGTCTCGCAGCAGAGCGTGCTGAAGCTGAACGCATTGCAGCAGCGGATGCTTCTGCCATGGCAGCAAAAGCAGAAGATGGTGCACTTTCAAAACCGGCAACCCGTGAAGAGCCAAAGCAGAAAGAGCTTAAGCCCTTTGAGCGCAAAAAGCCTGAAGAACCAGCCAAGCCTTCCAGAACCAAGGGTGGCGATGATCGCCGCAGAACCAAGCTGACCCTTACGAATGCACTGGATGAAGACAGTGGCAAACGCGGTCCTTCCTTGGCAGCACTTAAGCGCCGTCAGGAGAAAGCTAAGCGTTTGGCTCAGCAGAACTCAGGACCACGTGAAAAAGTATCACGCGAAGTGCAATTGCCTGAAACAATTACCATTCAGGAACTGGCCAGCCGTATGTCTGAGCGTTCCGTTGATGTGATCAAATATCTGATGCAGCAGGGTCAAATGATGAAGCCTGGCGACATCATCGACGCGGATACAGCAGAGCTGATTACTGAAGAATTTGGCCATACGGTAAAACGTGTTTCCGACAGTGATATTGAAGACGGTATCTTTGATGCACCAGATGATGACGCTGATCTTGAGTCTCGTCCTCCTGTTGTGACCATCATGGGCCACGTCGATCACGGCAAGACATCCCTGCTTGATGCCCTGCGCAATGCGAATGTTGTGTCAGGAGAAGCCGGCGGTATTACCCAGCACATCGGTGCTTATCAGGTGGAACATGACGGCCAGTTGATTTCTTTCATCGATACGCCGGGCCACGAAGCTTTTACATCGATGCGTGCCCGCGGTGCGCAAATAACGGACATCGCGATTTTGGTCGTGGCTGCTGATGATAGCGTCATGCCGCAAACCATCGAATCCATTAATCACGCCAAGGCAGCTGAAGTGCCTATCATCGTCGCCATCAACAAGATGGACAGGCCAGCAGCAGACGCCAACAAGGTGAAAACCGAGCTCCTTCAACATGAAGTCTTTGTTGAAGACATGGGCGGTGATGTTCTGGCTGTGGAAGTTTCTGCGCTTAAAGGAACGAACCTGGATAAGCTTCTTGAGGCCATTACACTGCAATCTGAACTGCTTGATCTCAAAGCTAATCCGGATCGCCCAGGTGAGGGTTCAGTGATTGAAGCCAAACTTGATAAGGGTCGCGGTCCTGTTGCAACGGTTCTGATTAACCGAGGCACACTCAACGTTGGTGATATCATGATCGCTGGTGACGAGTGGGGTAAAGTGCGCGCCATCGTAAACGACAAGGGCGAGCAGCTACAACAAGCCACGCCTTCGATGCCGGTCGAGATTTTGGGTCTTAATGGTGCACCATCAGCGGGCGACCGTATTGGTGTTGTTGAAAATGAAGCGCGCGCACGTGAAATCTCTGATTATCGCCAACGTCTGTCGCGTGAAAAAGCTGTGGCCCGTGCCGCAGGCTCTCGTGGCTCGCTTGAGCAAATGATGACGCAGCTTCAAACATCAGAACTGAGCGA
>CALFBU010000309.1 GCA_937951455.1 uncultured Rhizobiaceae group bacterium | reverse complement strand
GAGCCTTTTTCCTCAATCAGTTCAATCGCTTTTCTCGCGTTATTGATGGTGGATTTAATCTTGCCACGGTGGCGAATGATACCTGCGTTCTGAACTTGTTTTTCAATGTCGGCTTCCGTCATGGCGGCTACTTTTTCGATGTCAAATCCATGGAAGGCCTCGCGAAAGTTTTCACGTTTGGAAAGTATTGTGTACCAGGAGAGACCGGACTGAAACCCTTCCAGGCAGATTTTTTCAAACAGACGCGTATCGCTTTTGACAGGATTTCCCCATTCTTCATCGTGATAGATCAGATAATCTTCTTGAGGTCCTGCCCAGAAACAGCGGGTCTTGCCATCATCACCGGTAATGAGAGAGGCTTTTTTGGTCATCCTGATTTTCCAAACCTGTTTCAATCAATTCTTTGAATATCCCAAACTAATCATTTTACGCGGGGTTTGGAAATGGTTATTTATAGAACCTAAATTAATCTGGCAGGCAGTAGTAAATTTGTTTAACGGGCAATTTTTCATTGGATGGAAACGGCAGGGTATCGCATCCTTGCTCTTTGCCATGTTGTTTGTTTTTCCCGCACACGCACTCACCGATGAAGAGATCAAGCGCGGGTTTAACCTGACTGTATTCGGATCAGAAATTGCGCCTTTGGGGTTTCAGGCGCGATACATTCACAAGTATAATGGTGTGGTTAAATTTCGCATTCATAACCTTTCATCGAAAAACAGAACGCGCGCCATCCGTCGTTTTATCGGCACGTTGGAAAATCAGATTTCGGGCCTCAAGGTTCGTATTGTTAATGAGGGCGAAGCGGCGAACTTCAATATCTATGTTGTAAACCGCTCTAACTACATTCAAACCGTGCGTGAAAAAATAGAAAAACGGCGCACCGCAAAAGTACCGGGCAAATGTTTGGTCAAATCCAAATTCTCGCGTGCCGGCATGATCCATTCCGACGCTGTGATTGTTTCTGATGAAGGGGAAGCGCTTTTCAGGCGGTGTCTGATCGAAGAGATTTTACAAGGGCTTGGGCCTTTGAATGAAAGCACAAGTCTCGACAAAAGTGTTTTTAACGACACCTCCAAACATACACGTTTTACGGATTTTGATCGGCTAATTTTAAACATACTGTATGACCCACGCATCAAAAATGGCGCCAGCATTCGTTCGGTTTCCAGGGTGCTGGATGATGTTTTAAAAGATACACGCACGCGACTTGGGCTTTAAGATTTCATTAACTTAATCGCCAAAGCATTCATTTACCAAAGTTTACTAAAGTTTTAATTTCTTTGGTAAGATTCATAATTTTGTACCTCTCATCCTTCATGCTTGAACCACGTGCGGCGAGAAAACCTTTCCGCTTAATGATGATTATGTAGTGAGTACGTCATGAACAAGAAACCATTTTTGCTGCTTAGCGCGGCTCTTTTAACCTTGCCTATTGGTATGGCACACGCCGGTGACAGATATTCCACACCACCTGCTGTAACGCTTTCACCAGATCTGGCATCTCCATGGGTTTTACAATTAAAGAAACCATCACAGGCTGGCCAAAAGCTGCGCGTGGGTTTAAGTGCTCCGAAAGCACAGGTCCAGCGCAAGGTTAAAAAACGCAAGACCGTATGGGGTACAAAAAAGACAACGGCAAAGAAACGCCCTGTCAGAGCGACTGGTATTTTCGCAGGCTTGAATACAGTGCCAGCAACAACACCTCAGACGGTTTATCGTAAAAAGAAGAAAATCGCTTACAACCGCGTCAACGCGCCAAAGCCTAGAACGCAATCTCCGGCACAACGCCCGCTTGACCCACAATTCCTGCCTACAATGGTGAACTATGAGACAAGCCAAAAGCCAGGCACAATTGTGATTAACACCAATACGCGTCATCTTTATCTGGTGATGGGCAATGGCAAGGCACGTCGTTATGGGGTTGGAGTCGGTAAAGAAGGCTTTGAGTGGTCAGGTACTGAACGGGTTACCCGCAAGCAGGAATGGCCAACGTGGACGCCGCCAAAGGAAATGATTATTCGCGAGCGTAAAAAGGGACGTGAACTGCCAACCTTTATGGAAGGCGGCCCTGCAAACCCAATGGGAGCGCGCGCGATTTATTTAGGCAGCACCCTTTACCGCATTCATGGTACAAATCAGCCATGGACAATTGGTCAGGCGGTATCATCCGGCTGCATCAGAATGCGCAATGAAGATGTTATGGATCTCTATGAAAGAGTACAGCGTGGTGCGAAAGTAATCGTTTCCTAAGTTTAAGGCATCCTTCAAATATCAATATATCAAAGGCAGAAAAGTTAATTTTCTGCCTTTTTTGTTAACTTATTGAATCCAATGGGGAATATTTTTCTTAGTTAAAATTTGGCGTGAAAATTGGATTATGTGACAAGGCTTCGACTTGTTTATGATTATTTTTCGGACTAAAAAGAGTATACGAAGCAAAACAATTTTCTTAGCGGGTTACGGTGAACAAGATGATTAACAGACGAGATACATTAAAAGTGCTGTTGGGTGGCACTGCGATTGCAACCAACTTGGGCTTTGTCAATTCTGCTCTAGCGGAGCGTGTTTACAATCATGAAGAGCGTAGATGGGTTGAGGTTGATGTTAACCAGATTCGTACCGATAGACGCGTTCCAACCAAGTACAATCGCAGGAATGTTCGTATTAAAACATCGCACCCTGTTGGAACAATCATCATCAATACAGACCAGAAGTTCCTTTACCACGTTACAGG
>CALFBU010000308.1 GCA_937951455.1 uncultured Rhizobiaceae group bacterium | reverse complement strand
GGCTATCAACCACGAGGCAAGGCCTTGGGCGGTTCAAGTGCGATTAACGCCATGCTCTATATCAGGGGTCACAAATCCGATTACGATGAATGGGCAAACCTAGGATGTGAAGGCTGGTCGTGGGATGAGGTTCTACCCTATTTCAGGAAATCGGAAAACAATCAAAAAGGCGCAGATAAAATACACGGTGACGATGGCCCCTTGATGGTTTGTGATCAGCAATCGCCACGACCTATTACGGAAGCATTCGTTAAAGCAGGTCAGGCAATGCAGTTGCGCTACAAGGAAGATTTTAATGCGGGCGAAACGGAAGGCATTGGTAAGTATCAGGTAACGCATTTTTATGATGATAAAAGACGTGGCGAGCGCTGTTCAGCTGCAGCTGCCTATCTTCATCCCGTTATGGATCGTCCTAATTTGACAGTCATCACAAAAGCCCACGCCACCAAAACTAATTTTGAAGGTAAGCGCGCTGTCAGCGTCAACTACATAAAGGCAAAAAAACATGAAACCGTTCATGCTAAGCGGGAAGTCATCTTGTGTGGCGGTGCATTTAATTCTCCGCAATTACTACAATTATCAGGCGTAGGGCGGCGTGAGGATTTAACACCGCACGGCATTGAAATGCTGCACGAATTGAAAGGCGTCGGCCAAAACCTGCAAGACCACATTGATTTTACCGTTGCCTATAAAACAAAAGACAAGGACAACATGGGGCTGGGGTTTGTCGGTATCGCATCCATCATCAAGAATATCTTCCAATGGAAGAAAGACGGAACGGGTACGTTGACATCGCCGATGGCGGAAGGGGCGGCATTTTTAAAGACTACCTCAAGTTTGCAGCGTCCTGATATCCAATTGCATTTTGTCATTGGGGTCGTCGACGATCACGCCCGCAAACTACATTTGGGTTACGGCTATAGTTGTCACATATGCGTTTTGCATCCCAAGTCTCGTGGCACTGTCAGCCTGGCCAGTCATGATCCGATGGCAGCACCCGCAATCGATCCTAACTTCTTTGAGGATAAAGAAGACTTGGAAACTCTTCTCAAGGGCACGAAAATTACGCGTGAATTGATGAATACAAGCCCCTTGAAGGAATACCGACATAAAGAGCTCTTTATTGAGGGCGAGCCAGATGATGATGCATTACGCGAGCACATTCGCAATCGGGCAGATACAGTCTACCATCCGGTAGGGACATGCAAAATGGGAATAGATGAATACTCAGTCGTTGACCCGAAGTTGCGAGTGCATGGTCTTGAAGGATTGCGTGTTGTGGACGCGTCAATCATGCCAAATGTGATTGGTGGGAATACAAACGCACCCACCATTATGATTGCCGAGAAGGCTGCCGATATGATTAGGGCTGCGCAATGAGCCTTGCCTTTTTTACAAGCATTTCAGCCTGACGGACATTGGCATAATCAATCATTCTACCCTCAAAGGTGACAGCGCCTTTACCTTCCTTTGCAGCGTCTTCCATTGCTTTTAAAATGTTATGAGCCCGCGTAATTTCTTCATCGGATGGTCCCATAATATCGTTCGCCAGATCAATCTGAGATGGGTGAATAGCCCATTTCCCCTCGCAGCCCAGGGCGGCAGCTCGTTTTGCCGAAGCGATATAACCTTCCGCGTCAGAATAATCACCAAAGGCAGAGTCAATGGGGCGAAGGCCATTCGCGCGCGCAGCAACTATAAGCGTTGAAAGCGCGTGGTGGTGAATGTCACTGATATAGGTATTGCGTTCGCCGCTTTCATTCGCATCGGAAAGCACGGCATAATCGTTGTTTACACCGCCAATATGTGTGGTATGGGCATTCAAAGATGCCGCATAATCGCCAGCACCAAAATGAAGCGATTCAATGCGATCACTTGCACTCGCAATCTCGGCGATGTTCAGCATGCCCAAGGCGGACTCAATCATGACCTCAAGCCCAATACGGTTTTTAAAGCCCATGGCTGTTTCAATTTGCGTAAGCAACATATCGACCGCGTAAACATCGCTGGCCGTGCCTACTTTTGGGACAAGCAGCAAATCAAGCTTTGCGCCGCAACCTTCAACGACATCGATGATGTCACGATACATGAAGTGAGTATCCAGACCATTGATGCGTACTGAAATTGACTTTTGGCCCCAATCAATCTGATTGACCGCATCGATGACCTGTTTGCGTGCCTGTGGTTTGTCATTGGGCGCAACGGCATCTTCAAGATCAAGAAAAACGACGTCAGCATTTGAATTGGCAGCTTTTTCAAACATGCGTGTTTGTATGCCCGGGACAGCAAGTTGACTGCGATTTAAACGGGCAGGGACTTCTCTCGGTGTCTTGAAACTCATTCTTCCCCCATAGTAATTTCTAGTTAGGCGTCAGAACTTCAACATCCTTGTTGAAGCCGGAACGAACCTGAAAGTCTTCACTGTAGATTTTGTCATCATGTTTGGCGATGGCCGTATAACTGCCCTCTGACAAAACCATGCTTGGAAAGGTACTGTTGCTTTCTTTAATAACTTCACCACCATCAGTCAAAATCGACCAAGCCGTATCTGCAACCGCGTCGCCACCTAAGGACCGAACAAGGCGAAAGGTTATCATGGCTGCCCTGTGCTCAAGATTGGCTTCCGTTAGCTTGCCAGGTTGAACCCTTAAATCCGCCCGCACGGTTGCATTGAGTTTTCCGAAGGTGGAAACAATATGATAGGTGCCAACGGGCAGGGTTGTCACATCACCCGCTTTAATATTACGCGCGATCAGCTTGCGCGAGCCATCTTCAAGGATGTCTTGTTCATAAACATTGAACTTAAGCATTCGTTTTGGAATGCGCACATTACCTGTAGCGGTTGCGAGCAGCTTTAAACCGCCTGCATTCAGGTTGATCTCTTCTCTAATCGCTTCATTGCCAATAGATATTTTTTTGACAACGCCAACATGCCCGTAAGCTGCGTGTACGATGTAGTCGCCAGGCTCGATGTTAAAGGCTTTGGAACCACCCGTTGCATACGCCAGCTCTTCAATGGCTTCAGAATTTTGTGGGTTAAATGGGAAAATCCGCCATTCAAGTCCATCACGAATTATGGGTCCATCTGAACTCAGTTTCGCTTCCAGCAAAATGCGCTGTGTCACCGCTCCAGAAGAAGTCTGTGCATGTGCACTCACGACAAATGTCATAATCAGGCAGAGCGAAACCAGTATACGATTCATTTAAACCATCTCCAATACGAAGCATTAAGACCTATGCAAAGCGTAATTTTGAGATGTTTTCAAGGCAATAGATTGATTTACAGAAAAAACGCGCTTAATCCATGGGTAATTCTAATCCAGCGAGAGACACCTCATGTTCTATGTACCAGAAAACCGAGACCCAAGTTTGCCACATGATCCGATAAAGGCGATTGTTGCACCGCGTCCTATTGGCTGGATATCAACCATATCAAAAGACGGTATCGCAAATCTCGCACCTTACAGTTTCTTTAATGCGGTAGGTGGGAGACCTCCAATGCTGATGTTCGCTTCTGAAGGTTTTAAAGACAGCGCAAGAAATGCAGCCGACACGGGCGAGTTTGTATTTAACTACGCAAGCAAAAGCCTCTCTGAACAAATGAATAACTCAAGTTCCAATGCACCCTGGGGCGTTAGTGAGTTTGATCATTACAACATCGAAAAAGCTGACAGCAAAATCATAGCAGCCCCTAGGGTAGCGGAAGCAAACGCAGCTATGGAGTGCAAAGTCACAAGCGTCATCGAGACCAATGATGTTGAAGGTAATTTGACCGGTGCAGTTATTATCATCGGCCAAGTGGTGGGTGTTCACATCAGGGATGAAGTTATTCGCGATGGCAGATTTGATGTAAATCTGGCTGAGCCCGTTAGTCGTTTGGGCTATATGGATTTTGGTTTGACGAGTGAATTGCATGAGATGCTAAGGCCAGAATTTAAAGGCTGATGAGCGCAAACCTTAACAAAACATTTTTTTTCATAGTGAACCGATCGTTAATTATTACAGGCTATAACTCCTCCAAAGAGTAACGTCCAAAGTATGAATGGGCTGGAGTTAGTATGGTAATTGAGTATTTTTTGGAATGGGTAGAAACCGCTTCTGTAGCAAAAAGAACAGAGGCAGCTTCCGCGTTAGTTCGTGCTTACTTGCGAAATGACATATCAACCGAAGAGCGGGAGGATGTCGAGGCAGCAATCACGACTTTGCTTGAAGATCCTGCCCCTTCCGTTCGGTTCGCCTTGGCAGAAGCCTTTGGCGCCAGAAAACAAGCGCCGCGCCATATCATATCTGCACTAGCAGCCGATACGCTCGACGTATCAATCATTACATTGTCGCAATCACCGGTCTTGCATGACACGGAACTGGTCGAATTTATTGAGACGTCTGAAGTCGACAATCAAATTGCTATCGCATGCCGACCATGGCTTAGCGAGACGGTTATCGCAAGCATCTGTAAGGACGGTCACAAGGACGCTTGCATGGCGTTGATGATGAACCCAATTGCTGAGATGAGCCAGGAAAACCTTCATACCATTGCACAACGCTTTGGTACGGTTACAGACATTCGGAAAATGCTGCTGGAACGTGAAGACCTTGCTGCTGAATCGCGTTTGATCCTCATAGGCAAACTGGGTGAAGCGCTTTCAAACATGGTTTCCACAAAAGGCTGGATAAACGAAAACAAAGTCAAGAAAATCGTCAATGAAGCCTGCGATAAAGCTTCCATTGAGTTTGTTGCAAATGCTTCGAATGAAGATGTTACTCACCTTGTACGAAATATGATCGAAGGCGGCAAAATAACGGTGAGCTACCTGTTGCGCGCCGTGTGCATGGGTAATTTGACACTTGTAGCACGCGCCTTTGCAGAACTCAGTGGCGTTCGTTTTTCACGCGTTGAAACAATTCTTTCAAAGGACCGCGAAGCTGCCTTCAAGGCGCTTTACGATAGAGCTGGCCTGCCACAATCAGCTTTCATCATATTTTACACGGCAATCTCAACTTGGCGCCGTCTCTTGTCTTCAAATTCTGCTGCAAACCCAGCACGCCTACCATATCTGGTAACGCGCGAGGTTTTGGATAAATATTCTGGTCGCAAGGATGAAATCGTCGACGACTTGATTTTACTGCTTCGCAAACTCTCTGCAGAAGCCGCGCGTGAAAGCGCAAAAATCAAGGCTGCAGAAATTGCAAACCGTTCAGCCATTGAGGTTTCCGAAGTTGAAATCCAGCCTGATGTTGAAGAGGGAATTGCTTTGGAAGAGTTCGAAATTGATACAGATGCTTTGGTTGCAGAGTTTTCTGATGAGATGGAAGGCTATCTCGATGCCGAGGTTCTTCATCATACGGACGTACCTGCCATTTATATTGCATCAGCGGCCGATGTTCATGGTTTTGTAGATGCTGAACTTATTCAGGATGATTATATAGATGTTTCAGAAGCAATCATGAACGCTGCTATGGCGAAGGCTGCCTAATACTGGAATTGCTCGGCTAAAATTCTATCGTCCCAGGAATGGTCTGGGTCGAAGAGTATGAGACCAGAATTTTCCATGTCCAACTTTATGGAAACTTCTTTGACAGACTTGATTTCTGTATGATCTGCAACCGCATTCACAGGGCGTTTTTCAGGTTCGTTTACTTTAATGATGACTTCTACCGTATTGGGCAGTAGCGCACCACGCCATCTGCGTGGCCTGAATGGGCTTACGGGCGTCAAAGCCAAAAGCGGTGCGCCAAGCGGCAAGATCGGGCCGTGGGCTGATAAATTGTAAGCGGTAGAACCCGCAGGGGTTGCCACCAAAACGCCATCACATACAAGTGCTTCCAGTCTTTCTTTGCCATCTGTTGTGATCGAGAGGCTCGCCGCCTGATAGGATTGGCGCAGTAAAGATACTTCATTGATAGCAATAGCCTCATGCGTTTTGCCATCCATATCCGTGGCCATCATGGAAAGGGGACGTATCTTGCTTTTTAATGCGCGTGAAATGCGCTGGCGAAGATTGTCAGGCTTATACTCATTCATGAGGAAGCCAACCGTACCCTTGTTCATGCCATAAATGGGCAGGCCACTGTTCATATATTCATGCTGTGTCTGCAGCATAAAACCGTCACCACCCAGCGCAATCACAGCCGTTGCCTCTTCAGGCTTGCAATTGCCATAGATGGAGACAAGTTTCTCATACGCTGCCTGGGCAACATCTGTATCGCTTGCAAGGAAGGCTAATTTTTCAGACACGGCATAAGCCCTTAATGTTATTCGCGGTTTCGATTTAGCATGCGGAACAGAACTTGGAAAGCTTCTTGGTATATCGGCTTTTAACAAAAGCCTTTAAGGATTTTTAACCATGCTGAGGCACTCTTGTATTCGAACAGCTTTTTAGCGCTAGAGTATCCGAGTTAATAGATAGAGGAAGTGTCATGATCCGTCCTGCAAGTGAAATTGAATATCCGCCATCACAAGCTCTATGCACAAAAGCACGCATGATTGCCCGCATGAGCGCGCTTTCAGAAAACACGGATAATCTCATGGCAGTGATAGCACAACGGCTTGGTAACGAAGAGCCAGAATATGCCGCAGAGATTGAAGCCATGTCCAAGGAACAAGATCGTCTATTAGATAATATGCGCCGGATTATCCGCTCTTAGAGTTTATTCCCCAAGTGCCACACCCTCGCGTCTGATATCCGCACCGCCTTCAAGGCCTTGAGGGGTGATTTCTATTCCGTGCAAGCCTGAATTCAAATCTCTTATTTCTGTTTTAAACCCAAGTGCTTCAAGGGCAGGGGCGAAGCTTTCTGCCGAGGTGCCTTTTTCAAGATCATAAGTGCCAAATCGGTTCAGCAGATGCGGCAATTCTATTGCTTGTTGAATATCCATGTCCCAATCCATCCATGCAATCAGTGTTTTGGCCACATAAGGAATGATGCGGCTACCACCGGGGGAGCCGATTGCAAGAATGGGCTTTCCATCTTTCATGACAATGGTAGGTGCCATTGAGGAGCGTGGGCGTTTGCCGGCTTCGATGGCATTGGCAACCGGTTTGCCATCAACTTCTGGCACGAAAGAAAAATCAGTCAGTTCGTTATTTAGTAAAAACCCGCCAACCATCAAACGCGATCCAAAACCGTTCTCGATTGTCGTCGTCATGGAAACAACGTTGCCCGCCGCATCTACAATGGAAAAATGACTGGTTGAGGGGAGTTCAAGCGAAGCGTCAGGCGCAAATAGCATGGCGTGGTCGAAGGGCGGTTTGCCGGGAAAGACTTCATCATCTGTCAGTGCATTATCATCAATAAGCGTTTGTGTTCGCTCCCAAAGATAGGTTTGGTTTAAAAGCCCCTTGGGCATTTTCACGAAATCACTGTCGGCCATGTAAAGACTACGGTCGGCAAAGGCTAACCGTGTCGCATCCCCAATAAGTCGCCAGCTTTCAGGGCTTCCAGCACCATATGACTTTAGATCATAAGCTTCGACCAAACCCAGTATTTGGCCAACTGTTAGTGCACCAGAAGAAGGTGGCCCCATGCCGCAAACATCATATGAACGATAATTAAGGCAAACAGGTTCACGCTCAACGATTTCATAACTTTCAAGATCTTCAAGCGTTAAACGACCCGGATTGCCTTGCGCGTTTTGAACGGTATCAGCAATGCGTTTTGCCAGTTCACCTTTGTAAAAAGCATCCGCACCGCCCGTGCTGATTGCGCGCAGCGTATTGGCATATTCCTTATTTTTGATCACTGTTCCAACAAAGAGGGGGACGCCTTCTTCGCTTAAAAAATAATCCCGTGTTGTTTTGAACCGATAGAGGCTTTCGGCGGATAGCGTAATAAGGGCGTGTAAACGAGGTGAAACCTTAAAACCTTCTTGTGCAAGTTTGATGGCAGGTTCAATCACATCTGCCCAAGCAAGCTTGCCATATTTTTTGTGTGTTTGATGAAGCAGTTTGACCGTACCTGGTGTTCCAACGGAAAGCCCGCCAATCACTGCATCGAAGAAATAGATCGGTTGCCCCGTGGCATCGAGAAACATGTCAGCGGTCGCGGCTTTTGGTGCTGTTTCGCGCCCATCGTAAGTTGTCAGCCGTTGTTTTTCAGCGTCAAAATAAACCAGAAATGCACCGCCGCCCAAGCCTGATGACTGTGGCTCTACAAGTCCCAATACGGTTTGCACCGCCACCATGGCATCAATCGCATTTCCGCCTTTTTTCAAAACTGCCAAACCTGCCTCACTTGCATAAGGGTTTGCTGCGACCACCATTTGTTTTTTTGCCTTAACCAGTTGTTTTTGTGTGATGCCCGATGAAAATTCAGGCGCTACGCTGTCAGCGACATCCTGTGCATGTGCTGTATGCGTGAAAACGCTGCTTACTATGAAAATAGCTAAAAAGGCTTTGAAGCATA
>CALFBU010000307.1 GCA_937951455.1 uncultured Rhizobiaceae group bacterium | reverse complement strand
TATGAAGATGTCGAGATTGGCGTAGAGCGTCTTCACCTCGAGCAAGATGCTGGTAAATCCATGCATGACCAACATCCGACAATGAGTTTTGTTGATCTCAACCGCACGGGCGTTGCGCTAATGGAGATTGTATCCAAACCGGATATCCGTTCTTCTGAAGAAGCAAAGGCTTATGTCACCAAGCTACGTTCTATTTTGCGCTATCTTGGCACGTGTGATGGAAATATGTCAGAAGGTTCTATGCGTGCGGATGTTAATGTTTCTGTACGGCGTCCAGGTGAACCATTTGGAACGCGCTGTGAAATCAAGAACATGAACTCCATCCGCTTTATCGGTCAGGCAATAGAATATGAAGCGCGTCGACAAATCGCCATTCTTGAAGATGGTGGTGAGATTGATCAGGAAACCAGACTCTATGATCCGGTAAAAGGCGAAACACGCTCCATGCGCTCAAAAGAAGATGCGCATGATTATCGATATTTCCCCGATCCTGACTTACTGCCGCTTGAGTTTAGTCAAGCTTATGTTGATAGTTTGAAGTCTGATTTGCCTGAATTGCCAGACGCCAAAAAAGCTAGGTTTATCGCTGACATGGGGTTATCCGCCTATGATGCTTCCGTTTTGGTATCCGATAAGGCCAATTCTGATTTTTTTGAGAAAGTTGCAGAAGGACGCGATGGCAAGGTTGCTGCAAATTGGGTGATTAATAATCTGCTTGGCAAGCTAAAGGAAGATGACAAGGATATTTCCGAAAGTCCAATATCACCAGAGCAAATTGGTGGTATTGTTGACCTTATCAAGGAAGGCACAATTTCGGGCCAGATTGCAAAGGATGTTTTTGATATCGTTTGGGAAGAGGGGGGAGACCCTGCTCAAATCGTTGAAGAGCGTGGCATGAAGCAGGTGACTGATACGGGTGCCATTGAAGCGGCTGTTGATGAAATTATTGCCGCTAATCCTGAGCAAGTTGAAAAAGCAAAAGAACGTCCACAGTTGGCTGGTTGGTTTGTTGGACAGGTCATGAAAGCCACGGGTGGCAAAGCAAATCCGCAAGCTGTGCAAACCCTGGTTAAGCAAAAGCTTGGCGTAGAGTAAGAGTTTACAACTTATGTTTTTTGTTAGAACCGCTTCTGAACAAGACCTAGAACGTGTTCAGCAAATATTGCGTGAAACATGGCATGCGACCTATGACGATTTATACGGTAAAGCCAAGGTTGAAGAGATTACGGATCAATGGCATTCCATGAAACGTTTGCAGGAAATGCGTCATACACCGAAGTCGGAGTTTCTGGTTGCTGACAATGGCACGGTCATTGGCGGTATGGCCTATGCGACGCAAAAAGATAAGACGATTAGTCTGCATCAACTATACGTCCATCCTGACTTTCATGGCGGTAAGACT
Source organism: uncultured Rhizobiaceae group bacterium (assembly GCA_937951455.1). GTDB lineage: Bacteria > Pseudomonadota > Alphaproteobacteria > Rhizobiales > Rhizobiaceae > JAALLB01. The sequence goes on along the minus strand of CALFBU010000307.1, from coordinate 6,685 downwards.
GGGTTGCATTTGCTGATTGAGATAGAAAACTCTTTTATAGATGCGGAGTATATTAAGCTTGAGGTTGAAGAACAAAATCATAAAGCCATTGAATTTTATGAAAAGTTTGGCTTCAAAAAAATAGGTGAAACGCAGGACTGCGGTGAAGATGGCTCAGGCATTCCAGCACTTATCATGCAAAAAGAAATCATCTATGCCGATGATGATCACTCACACTAGACATAAAAAAGGCTCCATAATCTGGAGCCTTTTCACAATATCCATTGGCAACAAGTTCTAGCTGTAAACGCTTTCTTTGCCAAAATGCTTTGTTAACATGTAGTAAACTACAGCGCGGTATTTGTTGCGGTTAGATGAACCGTATTTTTCCATAACGGCAGCAATAGCACCATCAAGATCATCACTCTCACTGCAGCCAAGCTTCTTGATTAAGAAGTTGTTTTTAACAGTCTCTAGCTCTGCTTGGTCTGATCCTGAAACCGTTGAGGCGTCTGCATTATAGATAGCTGGTCCGCAACCGATGGTTACTTTTGTAAGCAGATCCATATCAGCTGTTTCACCCATTTTTTCTTTCATGTCGCTTGCATATTTTGCAATCAGATCGTCACGTTTCCCCATAATATCCTCCCGGGTTTGTTAATATGATTCATATTATACAATTAGATTTACCTAAGGTAAATGAATGTCTGTAACTTTCCGCAGATAAATAGTTTTTATGGGTTGTTAATTGAATCTAGCTGAATAATACTTTTGTAGAATATTATGCAAGAAAATGCAGAATTCTGTCTCAAACATCAGTTTTGAGCTCTGTTTTAGCTTTTTTTGATAAAATATATGCAAAATACTAGCAATTGAATGGAAAATTTAATGACGACTGATGATATCCGTGCAGGCTTTAGTGAGAACGTAGGCAAACTTTTTGATCGTGCTGTAGGCCATATGAACATGTCGGACGGTTTGGTGGAAAAAATCCGAGTCGTTAATTCAACTTACACGGTGCGATTCGGTGTTAAGCTTCGAGGAGATATACACACTTTTACGGGATATCGATCAGTTCATTCTGAACACGCAGAACCTGTAAAAGGCGGTATTCGTTATGCAGATAATGTTCACCAGGATGAAGTGGAAGCGCTGGCATCTTTGATGACTTATAAATGTGCATTGGTAGAAGTGCCTTTTGGTGGATCAAAGGGTGGGCTTCGTATTAATCCGCGTGACTGGAATGAAACAGAATTGGAGCAAATTACGCGTCGGTTCGCTTATGAGCTTATCAAACGGGATTTGATTCACCCATCCCAAAACGTTCCAGCCCCTGATATGGGCACTGGCGAACGTGAAATGGCATGGATTGCTGACCAATATCATCGCATGAATACGACTGATATCGATGCGCGCGCATGTGTTACGGGTAAGCCTCTTAATGCAGGTGGTATTCGTGGGCGGGTAGAGGCAACTGGAAGAGGCGTTCAATATGCGCTGAGGGACTTCTTTCGTTATGATGATGACAAGGAAATTGCAGGCGTAAAAGGTGATCTTGGTGATCAGCGCATCATTGTACAAGGTTTGGGTAACGTTGGATATCACGCGGCCAAGTTCTTGTCCGAGGAAGATGGCGCAAAGATTATAGGCGTTATAGAGCGTGACGGTGCTGTTACGAACGATGATGGCTTGGATATTGAAGCCTTGCGCGAGCACATAGCTTCAAACGACGGGGTCAAAGGTTTTTCAGGTGGTGAATTCGTTGAAGACGGTTCTTCATTGCTGACTGCTGAATGTGAAATTCTAATTCCTGCGGCGCTTGAGTCTGTAATTAACCGCGATAACGCAGGCGACGTTAAGGCAAAGATTATCATTGAAGCGGCCAATGGCCCTGTTACGGCAAATGCCGATGCAATATTGCGTGAGATGGGTGTCGTTATCATTCCTGATCTATATGCAAATGCAGGGGGTGTTACAGTCTCTTACTTCGAGTGGGTAAAAAACCTCAGTCACATTCGCTTTGGTCGTATGCAGCGCCGTGAAGAAGAAGCGCGTCATCGTATGTTAATTGATGAAATAGAAGGTGCAACTGGCAAAAACCTCAGTGAAAAATTCAAGGAAAATTATATTAAGGGTGCTGATGAACTGACGCTAGTACGCTCAGGTTTGGATGATACCATGCGTGGCGCATATGCGGATATGCGAAAGCTATGGCATGAACACCGTTCCAAGGATAAAGATTTCGATTTGAGAACTGCAGCTTATATGATTGCGATCGGGCGCGTTGCTGAAAGCTATAAATCGCTGGGTCTTTAGGCTTTATTACTACAAAAATCAGTCTTCTTAAGGCTTGGCAACACTGGACATTTTGTGTTTGCAAAGCCATAAGAGGTCTATATTTTTTATTTAAGAGATTGTTGGAATAATGAAAACACTCAAGCAAATCTTTACCTGGTGGAATGGTTCAACCATAAATACGCGATTTCATATATGGCGTACTGCCAAACGTGTTGGTGAAGATGAATTTGGCAATGTCTATTACGTAAATAAAGATGGCAAGCGTTACGTGCAATATGCCGATTTGGCGGAGGCCAGTGCAATTCCTTCCGGTTGGCACGGCTGGATGCATTATCGCACAGATACAACGCCTTCTGATGAAGAATATAAAGCCCGTGAATGGCAAAAAGGTCATAAGGAAAACATGACGGGCACTGCAGGTGCTTATTTTCCAAAGGGTTCTCTTAATAATCCTGAAGAACGCCCCCGCTCTACAGGCGATTATGATGCGTGGTCACCTTAAGGCAGCAGTTATTTAAATCTTACTTTTCTAACCATTCTTTAGCGGTGTTTTCTTGCCAACCTGTTCTGTGAAGTTCAGGCGTGTCATCGTTATACGAGGGATACCCTATGCAAAGGTAGGCGGTAAGTTTCCATGATGGATCAACGCCGAGTGTTTCGTTGAGTTCATCAGCATTCAAGATCGAAACCCATCCAACACCGATGTTGAGCGTTCGCGCCACAAGCCATAGCTGATGAATGGCAATAACGGTTGAATAGGTGAGGGTCTCCGGCATGGTTTGCCTGCCCAGGCCGCGGCCTGCACTTGGATTAATATCTGTGAAAATTGCAAGTTGAAGCGGTGCTTCTCTTAGGCCTGCAAGTTTCAGAGATTGATATTCATCGCGCTCAACAGCTTCATAGGTTTGTGAGGCTTCCGAATTAGCTTCGCCGTGATTTGTGATGATTTTTTCTTTAATTTCATCAGATTTGACCCTAACGATCCGCCATGGTCGACTGTTTCCTACAGAGGGTGCCAAGGCTATTGCCTGCATGAGGTTTTCGATGACTTCATCAGGTATTGGGTCAGTCTTGAAATGACGAACATCCCGCCGCCAGCGCAGAAGTTCCAAGATTGCTTTTGTATCTGATGCTTCGAATTTCATGGGTTCTACTTTGTTTCGTTGTGTATTGTTTTAGTTGATTAATGAATTAAAGCTACTCATCATGCGACACGTCTTTTCTATGCCCGAATCCCGTGCTATTGCCTACACATATTAAACAACTTTTGAATGCGGCTCGTTTATGAAATTGAATTTATTGAAAGCATCTGCCATGGGAATGGTTGCTATTATGGCAACTCTTTTTCCAGTTATAGATACGCATTCCCAAGAAGATGGAACACGCATTGAAAATGCTGTTGCTGAGTTTTCTGGCATCGATAAAATTACCGGTCGTATCATCAAGTTTGATGTGTACATCGGCGAGACAGTGCAATTTGGTGCTTTGCAGGTAACACCGCGCGTTTGCTATTCCAGGCCCATTACTGAAACCCCAAAAACAACGAGTTTTTTGGAAGTGGATGAGATTACGCTGGACAGAAAAATTCGCCGCATTTTCACAGGGTGGATGTTTGCTGATAGCCCTGGATTAAACGCTGTTGAGCATTCGATTTATGATATTTGGCTAAACGATTGCAAACAAGAATCTGACATCGCACCGCCATCTACGAATTGATAGCCGGAAACGTCAAATCTGCTTTCGCCAATTAGCGCTTCTTCCAGCATAAATTGATATTCGTGTTTAGGCACTTCGATGACGCCAAAGCGCTCGAGATGTTGTGTTGTGAATTGGGTATCCAAGAGAACAAATTGTGATTTTTTCATTTGCGCCACAAGATGGACGAAGGCTATTTTCGATGCATCAGTCTTGCGTGAAAACATGCTTTCCCCAAAAAATGCTCTACCCAGTCGGACGCCATAAAGCCCACCGACCAGTTTATCACCGTCGTAAACTTCCACGCTGTTGGCATGCCCCATCTCATGAAGCGCGCAGTAAAGCTTTTTAATTTTTGGGTTTATCCATGTTTCCTTTCGAGAGCCATTCGTTTGAGAACAAGCGTTGATCACCGCTTTGAAGTCTCTATCCATGAATACTTTCATGGTGGTCCTACGCATTGATTTTTTAAGACTTTTTGGAATATGAAAATCGTCCAACGGTAATATACCGCGCATTTCGGGCTCTACCCAAAATAGATTTGGATCATCGGCGGTTTCTGCCATGGGAAAAATACCGCAAGCATAGGCACGCAATAATACTTGCGGTGTTATATCCATAAGTATGTCATCATCATCTGACATAAATTAAAACGTTTAAGCGTTTTTAGCTGCTAGGTATTTTTCCAGCCAATGAATATCATAGTCGCCGGTTTGCATATCAGCATTTGTCACGAGATCGCGGAACAATGGTATTGTTGTTTCAACACCTTCAATGACAAACTCATCCAAAGCACGACTTAATCGACGAAGACATTCTTCACGTGTTCGAGCATGAACAATCAACTTACCGATAAGGCTGTCGTAATGCGGAGGGATTTTATAGCCCTGATATACGCCAGAATCGACACGCACACCTAAGCCACCTGGAGGGTGATAATAGGTTATCTCACCTGGAGATGGCACAAAAGTAGAAGGATGTTCTGCATTGATACGACATTCAATAGCATGGCCCGTTAGAATAACATCATCTTGTGTTACAGACATGCCTTGACCTGCGGCAACTTGGAGTTGCTCATTCACAAGGTCAATGCGCGTAATCATTTCTGTGACAGGATGCTCAACTTGTAGTCGGGTGTTCATCTCAATGAAATAGAACTCGCCGTCCTCGTAAAGAAATTCGATTGTACCAGCGCCTGAATAACCCAAACCTTGGATAGCTTTTGCGCAGATATCACCGATTTTTCTGCGAGCTGCATCATCAAGGGCAGGGGAAACAGCTTCTTCCCAGACTTTTTGGTGACGTCTTTGTAAAGAACAATCACGTTCCCATAAATGGATGCCGCCACCTTTGCCGTCACCCATAACTTGGATCTCAATATGACGTGGTTTACCCAGGAATTTTTCGATGTAAACTGCATCATCGCCAAAAGCAGCGCCTGCCTCACTTCTTGTTGTTTGAAGTGCTTGCTTCATCTCTTTTTCAGAATTCACAACCTTCATACCTCGACCGCCGCCGCCAGCAGCAGCTTTAATGATGACAGGATAGCCAATCTCTGATGCAACACGCATGGCTTCGTCGTTTTCCCGCACTTCGCCTTCAGATCCAGGAACGACAGGTATGCCTAAACGTTTTGCGGTTTTCTTGGCTTCAATTTTGTCGCCCATAACGCGAATATGTTCAGCCGATGGGCCGATAAACGTGATGTTATGTGCCTCAAGAATATCTGCAAATTTGGCATTTTCGGAAAGAAATCCATAACCTGGATGAATGGCATCAGCACCTGTAATCTCACATGCTGCCATGATCTCATGTATGTTAAGATAGCTGTCACGCGATGCGGGCGGGCCAATACAAACGCTTTCATCAGCCAGTTTTACGTGCATGGCATTAGCATCTGCGGTTGAGTGAACTGCGACCGTCTGGATGCCTAATTCTTTACAAGCGCGAAGAATGCGTAAAGCAATTTCGCCGCGATTAGCAATGAGAACCTTATTGAACATAGGCTCTTACCTTATTCGATCATGAGAAGTTGTTCGCCGAATTCGACCGGTTGACCGTCTTCAACCAGGATAGCTGTAACCTTGCCGCTTTTTGGCGATGCGATTTGGTTCATTGTTTTCATCGCTTCAACAATGATAACAGTTTCGCCTTCTTTTACACTATCACCGATTTTAACAAATGGGTCTGCGCCAGGTGCGGGTGCCAGATAAGCTGTACCGACCATAGGTGATGGTACGTTACCCTTCGCAGCTACAGCAGTTGCCTCCACAGGTGCAGGTGCAGAAGGCGCTGCAGGTGCAGAAACGGGTTGTGCAACCGGGGCTTGAACGTGAATTGGTGCTGCGGAAGACTGTCTCGTTAAGCGAACACGAAAATCGTCTTGTTCAACTTCAATTTCAGAGAGGTCGGTCTCGTTTAAAAGATTTGCGAGGTCCTTGATAAGTCCCTGATCGATCGTTGTTTTTTTTGCTGCCATAATCTTCGACACACCCTTTGACGTAGGTTATTGATAATTGCTTTGGTGCTTATACACATAGAATCGTTTAGTGAAAAGGCTTGAAGGCAATTGTATTGAGGACAGTTTGTATTTCTATTCAGACAAACTCTTGATCTTGTTTTCCAATTGGTCATGGCCAACGGCGCCAAATACAACTTCATTTCCCACGACATAAGATGGTGTGCCGGTTATGCCTAGGCTGTTTGCCAATTC